>JBDUAH010000047.1:0-12025 GCA_040004745.1 Chthoniobacterales bacterium
CGCGATCCGCCACATTCCGGATAAAGGCGGGATCGTTCATGAGCTCGAGAAAAAATGGCGCGTCCTCGGGAGTGAGCCAGCGCAGGCTCAATCGCTCCGTTTCCAATACTTTCATACCCGCCAAATTGCACAGGGGTCGATCGCCGGGCAAACCTTTCCGCTGGGCGCAACGGCAGATGCCGTTAAGCTTCCCACCATGTCCAGCCCCCACGAAGCCGATGCCACCATGGCCGTCTTTCTCGATTTAGAAAACATCGCAATCGGTGCGCGCGAGGCCCAGTTTCCCGCCTTCGACATTCGCAAAGTGCTCGAGCGTCTGCTGCTCAAAGGCCACATCGTGGTGAAGAAAGCCTACTGCGATTTCGAGCGCTACAAGGATTTCAAACGCGGCCTGCATGAAGCGGCCTTCGAGTTGATCGAGATCCCGCACGTGCGGCAATCGGGCAAAAACTCAGCCGACATCCGCATGGTCGTGGACGCGCTCGATCTTTGCTACACCAAGAGCCACGTCGATACCTTCGTCATCATCAGTGGCGACTCAGATTTCTCCCCGCTCGTGAGCAAATTACGGGAGAACGACAAAACCGTGGTGGGCATGGGCGTGAAGAAGTCGACATCCGATCTCTTCATCAACAACTGCGACGAGTTCCTCTACTACGACGATCTCGTCCGGGTGGAGCGCCCGCCCGCGAGAGCCCGCCGCATTTCCACCAAGACCGCGCCAGCCCGGGCGACCAGCGAGGTCCAGAGCGAAGCGCCGAGCGAGGGTCCCTCCCCCGATCGCGCGCTGGAAATGGTAAGCCAAACGCTCGACGCCCTGCGCGCTGAGCGCGGCGAAGATTACGAAATTCGCGGCTCGCTGATCAAGCAGACGATCAAACGCCGGAACCCCGGGTTTAACGAACGCGCGCACGGCTTCCGCGCGTTTAACGAGTTATTGCTCGAAGCGCAAAAACGCGGCCTGCTGAAATTGGACGCCGATAAACAAGCCGGTACCTATATCGTGCGACCGGTAGATTAATTGGAGCCGGCGCGCCTCACGCCGGTTATTTGCCGGCGTTACGGCGCGCCTTGATCGGTTAGGCCATGAGCGCTTGACCTTCGGGCCGCGGCCCGTGCAGAATGGTGGCATGGCGGTTACGTTTTTCCGCTCCCACGCGCTCGTTCTCACGGCCTTCTTGACTGGGTCGTGTGCGACGCCGAATGCGCAATATCAAACCAGCGCGAACACTGTATTGGTCGCCGGCAGCAGCTACCGCGAAGGCGTGAGCAAATATCGCCTGCGCGCAATCGAGTTCGACGAACAAGGCATCCGCTGGAGTAACGAACAACGCTCCTCCGCTCTCGCCGCCATCCGCGATACGTCTCGCAGTCCCCTCCTCATTGTCTTCATTCACGGCTGGCATCACAACGCCCGCCCTAACGACACCGATCTGCAATCGTTCGACCGCCTGCTCGCGAAACTCTCGGATAACAAAGCGGCCGTCGGAGCCGACATCGTGGGCGTTTACATCGGGTGGCGCGGACTGAGCGCGCCACGCGAAACAGACGTCACCGGCCTGCTCCGTTATACCTCGTTTTACTCGCGCAAACATGCCACCGATAGGCTCGCCGGGATTGGGCTCACGCAGACGCTCTACGAGCTGGGCAACGCCGCTCATCGCCGGGGCGGTCACGCTATTTTCGTGGGGCACTCATTTGGCGGCCGCATTTTGGAACGAGCCATCGCGCAAGGGCTCATCGGCCAATCGTCTGGCGCCGACGGCGGACGCGCGGTTCAGCCACCTGCCGATCTGACGCTGCTCCTCAATCCCGCCGCGGAAGCGCTCGGCTCGCGCGAGTTGAAGCTCGCACTGCAAAATTGGGAAGGACGCACGCCGCCCATCATCTCGCTCACCTCACGAAACGACTCAGCTACCAAACTCGCGTGGCCCTTTGCCACGAAAACGAGTTCGATCTTCGATCACGGATACCGACCTCTGGAGAAAGGCGTAAGCGAGCGGCGTTTTGTCACCCACACAGCTGGGCATTTCGCGGTCACGATCGATCGCCAGGTCACGCCTGCGCCCGCGCCGCCGAGCGAGATTCCGGCCGACGCCGTGGAGTGGAATTTGCGCTACGCCACCGCGGGCTGCATCCGCGCCGCCGACGCTTGGTGGCAGATCAAAGAGGTCGGCGCCTCGACCGATCCGAACGTGCCTTACGTGATCAATGGCGAACAGGCGCGCGGTTATTGGATTGTGCAGGTGCCGAAGGAAATCATCAACGGCCATGGGGGAATCTTTAACGAAAGCGCGATCGATTTCATTACTGGCCTTTACAAGATGTGCCGCAACGAAATCAGGACCCGCCGCTCGGTCAATCTGGCGCCTGTTCTTTTGGACCAATGAGGCCGCTAAAGGAACAGTGGTCGAAACAAGAACGCAGCCGTGTAGAGGACCCCGAAGACGAGGTGCGTTTGGGCCGTCCCTTCCACGCTCCCACTACGGTTCGCTCGCAAGAGCAACGGTAACGCGGTGAACGTCGCCAGACTCCAAAGCGGTAGGAATCGCACCGCCACTCCTGCGACCACAAAAACCAGCGGGCCAAAAAGAAGGATGCGTTGCAGCGCTCTCGCCGCGCCCGGAGAAAGCATCGTGGCCAAAGTGCGCACATCCGCAGCCCGATCATCCGGCGCATCGCGCAGATTATTGGCATGCAGAATCGCGTCCACGAGCAAGCAGATCGGAAGCGAATAGAGGCCCACGCGGAGTCCCTGCACGAAGGAGAATTCACCGGCCTGCACGGCATAGGCGCCCAAGGTGAGACCAAGACCAAACGCGATCACAATCAGGACGTCACCCAACCCATAGCGCTTCAGCCAGGCCGGATAAAGCACCGCGGTGCCGAACCCGAGCAGCGCCAGCGGAACGACCACCCGAGCGTTCGCGCGGAGCAAGACCAGGCCGCACAACGCGGCCCCGGCAAAGAGAACCAGCGCAAAGGTCAACACCCGCCCCGGCGTCATTTCGTGGCGCGTGAGGACACCGCTTCCGTGCTCGGGCCTCGTGTCGACGCCCTTCACGAAATCAAAATAATCGTTCAGCACATTGGCGCCCACGTGAGCCAGCATCGCGCCTAACAAGACGATAACGAAGAGCGGCAGATCGAAGCGAGCCAGGCCGCCGGCACAGCCGCGTGCCGCCAAAACGGTTCCAAGCAAAACGGGAACCACACTGGCGGGCAGAGAGAACGATCGGGTCGCCCGCCAAAGAGTTGCCGCGTTCATGAAATCGGCACCCCGCTCACTTCAATTTCCTTCCCCCGGCAGCAGGCTGACCGCACTGCGCGAGCGAGATTGTCTGCGCGCGATCGTAGCTGTATTTCGCAAGCTCCAACGCCTCCGCTTTCGTCGTCGTGCGCAAATGCTGCAGAAGCCGCTCGCGTCGGTCGCGCTCGGCGACATCCAGGCCGGCCGCGGAGATCAATTTCCGCAGATCTTCCTCGGTCTCTTCTTTGCTTTCGTTCTTCAGCGAAAGCAGCGCCAACCCCGCGAGCGGAAAACGATCGAAAGCTTCCATTAAGAAATCGCGCAACGCCGGACTGTTCCGCAAATGGAAACGGATGTGCTGCTCCACGCCGCGGATCGGATATTGCGGAAATGCAGCCGAGTGAATGATGGCAGAAGCCAGATTATCCAGGAAGAATTCGGCCATCGCTTTCACTTCGTCAGTGCTGGCTTGGTCGCCTTCCTGCCATGCTTTGTTGTCGTAAAAGTAGGGACGCAAATAGGGCCGCTGCACGAGCAGTTCGAGGTGATCCGAGGTCTCCAGCATCGCGCGTTGCACGAGCTGGATTTCCGGGCCTTGCCGGGCGCTTTCGAGCAGACGACGCGTTGTTTCCAATTGCTCGCGCCCGGCGCGGAGTTGCCTCACAAAGACCGAAAAATTGAGCAAACTCGTGACCACAAGGAGGAGCGTTCCGCTCACCGCCAGGACGGGCATAATCGTTTCCAGACTCACAATCAGGTTCTCGCGGAGAAGCGTTACGCGGTCAACCGACACAGATGATCGCGCGACCCGCTTGCCGACAGTGTGGTAAGCTAATCCGGCGCTATGAACGGCGAGCGATGACGGCACGAGTTTACTACCATGCGCGACGCGAAAGCGCTCCCTTCGATTCGCCAGATCGCGGTCCGCTTGCCTTTCATCGGCGACTGGAAGGTTATGCGCCGACGCCGCTTTCCGAGGCACCGGAGATCGCGCGTTTGTTTGGCGTGGAGCGCGTTCTCCTGAAAGTGGAAGCGGAACGTCTGGGGTTGCCGGCGTTCAAAATTCTGGGCGCTTCCTGGGCGATTTACCGCACCCTCCAATCTCGCCTCCCCGAACTGCGAGATGACTGGACGACAACTCATGAGCTCGCCGCGCGCGTCTCTTCCCTCCGACCGTTGACCTTGGTCACCGCCACGGACGGCAACCACGGCCGCGCCGTCGCGCACATAGCGCGGCGGCTCGGCTTTGACGCGCGCATTTATCTGCCGGCACACACCGCAAAGGCGCGGCTCGATGGCATCGCGAGCGAAGGCGCGCAGGTCAGGATTGTCGATGGCACCTACGATGACGCGGTCGCCCGTTCTGCCCGTGATGCAAGCGAGCGCTGCCTCGTGATCTCTGATACCTCATGGGCCGGTTACGAAGAAGTGCCGCGCTGGGTCATGGAAGGCTACTCGACCATCTTTTGCGAGATTGATGATGAACTCGCACGGCGTAATCAACGCGGGCCGGATTTGACTGCCGTGCAAACCGGGGTCGGCGCGCTCGCGGCCGCCGTGGTGCAGCATTATCGCCTAACGAAGAGAGATCCGCACCCCGTGATCGTGAATGTGGAACCGCTGCACGCCGCCTGCATGCTGGCGGCAATGGAAGCCGGCGAAATCGTCACGGTGCCCGGCCCGCATGATTCGATCATGGCGGGCTTGAACTGTGGCCGTGCCTCCACCATCGCCTGGCCGATCGTCTCGAAGGGCGTCGATGCCTTTATCGCAGTGGATGATGATCGCGCCCGCGAGGCGATGCGTCTGCTAGGCAGCGCTGGCGTGGCAGCAGGCGAAACCGGCGCGGCGGGACTCGCTGGATTGTTGGAGCTTCTGACCGGCGTTGATCGCGAGAAAAATCGAGCCGCACTTCGCGTGAATGAGAAAACGTGCGTCCTTATCTTGGTCACCGAGGGCGCAACCGATCCGAAATCATATGCTGAAATCGTAGGCACGTTCGAGCCTACTCGAACCCTTCGGAAGCCGTCCGGGAATGCGTAATCTTGCCGACTACCTGCGCGCATCGAAACGCGCACTCATTTTCACCGGTGCAGGTATTTCCACCGGCAGCGGCATCCCTGATTTCCGTGGACCGAATGGTGTCTGGAAGAAACGGCAGCCGGTTTACTTCCAGGATTTCATGACTTCGGAAGCGGCTCGGCTGGAGCATTGGGATTACAAGCTGGAAGGACACGATGCCTTCCGCGAGGCCCGGCCAAACGCGGTTCACCATGCAGTCGTTAGGCTGGAGCGCGCCGGAAAAATTGCCGCGGTGATCACGCAGAACATCGATGGTCTCCATCGTCTCGCCGGCACCAGCGAAGAATTGCTGGTCGAGATTCACGGCACAAACGCACTGATCGAATGCCAGAGCTGCCACGAACGCACCGATCCTGAAGCGCACTTCGAGTTCTTCCGACAGAACCGACGGCCGCCCATTTGCGATTGCGGCGGTTTCTTAAAACCCGCCACGATCAGCTTCGGGCAGACACTCGATCCGAAAGAATTATCACGCGCCAATCATGCCGCGATGAGAGCCGATCTCGTGATCGCTCTCGGCTCCACTCTTTCCGTTTACCCGGCGGCGTCGTTTCCACTCCTCGCGGCGGAACGCGGGGCGCCGTATGTCATCATCAATCGCGGCGCGACCGAGCACGATCACGCCGAGTGCGTGGCCTTGCGCCTGGAGGGCGAAGTCGGCAGCATTTTCCCTGCGGCCGTGGAGGAGGTGCTGGAACGATCTTTCGAAAAAAGGGTGCAGTAAGACCATTGACCACCCGCACCGCCATGGACATGATGGGAGCTCAATTCCTGCCGAAATGCCAAAAACCGATTCGCAAAAAGTCTTCGCGCCCGAGGGGGCGATCGATCTTCACGTCTCCCCTGAGTTACGCGCTTCCTTGCGCGAACTTATCGATCACAAGCCGAAGCGCCTCGTGATCGATTTGGCGAAGGTTCCCTACATCGATAGCTCAGGTCTCGCGGTGCTGATCGGCGCGATGCAAAGCCTCGAACACGAAGGCGGCGATTTCTGTCTGGCTGGCGCGCAGGACACGGTGCAAACCATTCTGCAAAGCGCGCGTCTCGATCAATATTTCCACCTCTATCCGACGGTGGACGAGGCGTTGGCGGCTTCGTAGTCAGCCGACAATAACCGACTCGCCGACTCGCGTTTGGCGCGGGATCACGGTCTTTCTCTGCGCAACTTACGAATATCAGTTGCGCGGTGTTTCCGGCTGGATACAAGGCCCGTTATCTAGTCTCAATATATGATCAAACACCTCCTTTCGTTCCTCCTCATCGCAATCCTCAGCACCGTTTCCGCCCACGCGAAAACGATGAAAGTGCCGGACGAAGACGCGGCTATCGCCTCCATCACGTTCCCCGATTCCTGGCAAACCGAAGAAATCGATAATGGCGTTTCCGGACAGAGTTCGGACGATGCCATCTACATGGCCGTCGTGGCCGTCGCGAGTGAGAAAGGCATGAATGCCGAAATCGAAGACACCTTCGCCATGCTCAAGGAGCACAAGGTCGAATTGGACCAATCCTCGAAGAAAGAGAACAAATTCAAGGTCGGCGGATTCGACGCGGAAGAAATGCTCTTCCAAGGCAAGGATCAGGATGGCCCGACGGCCGTCAGCATCACTTTCGTCACGATGAACGATAAAGTGGTCGTCATCACCTATTGGGTCTCGACCGCAGACGAAGCCAAGCATTCCGACGAAGTCGGAGAGATCGTGAAGAGCATCAAGGCTCTCTAATTTCCATTCGCGCTGCGCGGCGGTCTTTGCTGCCGCGCATCGACGCCGCCCTTTCCTCGACCGCGGCAGGTCAGCGGCCGCCGGAATAAATTGCGCATGCGGCTGCTCTCATTCGGCAGATGCCGGGTATCGGCGTTCGCATTTCGACCGTCTATGAAAGCAATCCTTCTCTCCATCCTGCTGGCGACGACAGTTCTCGCTGGCGAAAAGCCTTCCGCCGAATCAAAGAACGCCACGCAGCGCATCGCGTTTTCCCAGTTTTGTTTTTGGACCGGCGAAATGAAGCTCGGTCAAATAGACGGCGTGGTCCGGACTGAAGCTGGCTTTCTGGATGGCCACGAAGTCACGGTGGTCGATTATCTGCCGACCAGCATTTCGCTTCCGGACCTTGTCCGCCAGGCCAAAGCCGCGGGCGTGGCCGACCGCATTCATTTTCAGGCGGGCGCGCCATCGATTCGCACTTCAGTCGGCTTGAAAGAAGGCGCTCCGCTCGATCGTTCCTACCAGCCCGCACCGGCGAGCGATCAGAAGAAACAACTCGAAGGCACTCCCCTCGCCCGCCTCGCGCTCACGCCTGAGCAAGCCACGAAACTGAATGCATTCTACCGCGTCGATCCCGCCAAGGCGGCGCGATGGCTCACCCCAGCGCAGCGCAGCCAGCTGCAGCCAAGTCGTTAGGCTACGCTGGCCGGCTGACGGAGCTAGATCCTTTCGCTGATCGACCGCGGCGAGGGCGCCGAATCCCATTTCATCAGCGCGTCTTCGGTCTCCTTGCCGTGCGCTTTCAGCCACTTGCTCATTTCGTCGCCGATCTTCTCGCCGTAGATGCGGTGCGAATAGACGATGGAATGGCCGGTTCCATCCAACAGGCGAAACCGCGCAAAGGCCACTTCAGGAAATTCGGTCGTCCGAACACCGCGGCGATCAAATGTTCCGCAGGGTGATCGGGCGTTCGCGGAGTGGAGTTGGTGCCCAGCACTTTCGCCCCGTGCTCCTTGTAATTCTCTAAAACGCCATTTGCCATTTCGGCCAGACCGTCCCCGTCAGTCACGCTCGGGTAGCCATTCACGGTGATCATGTCGGTCCATTTCTCGAGATCCTCCTGTTTCGTAGGCGTGAACTCGTGCTGCTCTTTCTGCGACCATCGATGGAAGTAGTCCACGCCTTGGAAGGTGAAAGCGACCGCCGGTTCTGCGGCACAAACTGAAGAGGCCGGAAGAAATGAGGCGGCGCCCAAAACCAGCACGGCAAAATGAATTGGAAGCAATGGATGTTTCATAGGGAGTTGCACTGATGATGGTTGCGCTTCCTGGCGTCCGTCAATCGGTAAACAGCGTATCGCCTACATGCCTCCAAAAACCACGCGACAGACGAATTATAATAGAAAGCATCCGTTTCCGCTTTTTGCACGCTGCTTGCTAATACGAGGAGCACTTCCCCCCGCACGATCACATGATTGACGACAATAAATTTGGCCTTCTAGCTCCCCGGGCGTTGGCTTGGGCAAAATCGCAGGAAGAACTCATCCTAAAATACGGTTCTCCCCTTGGCCCCACCCAGTCGCAGGATGCGGAACGCGCCGGCGTTCAGGATATCGATCGCATTCGTGTGCTAGTGGTCGATCGCATCCCCATGCCGGAAGATGAGGAACTGGCCGATGCCGCGCGCCGAGCTCAAATTATCACCGAAGCGTCTCAAGGCATTGCGCTTGGCCATGGGATCGCGATCCGCGCCAGTTCCTGGCAGGATCGCACCTTGCTCGTCCATTGTCTCGTTCACGTGGCACAATGCGAACGCAGTGGCGGCCTCGACGCTTTCGTTCCGGAATATCTCTCCGATCGCAACAGCTCTGCCGACTTCAGCATCGGCTCGCTCGAGGAAGAAGCGCGGGGAACCGCGCGCGATATTTGCGAGGACGAAACGGCCCGGACATTCGCTCGAAGACAAAGCTAGTCGCGCGTCACGCCGTCGGTTAGCGTCGGCGGCGATGTCCTTCCAAAACTCATCGCGTTCAGCAGTTTATCTTTCCCTTCGCGGAATTTCGGCGGCGGTTTTAACCGCCAGCGTCCTATTCTTCGTCGCCGGTTGCGGAGCCAAAAGCACTAATGCTAACAGCGCCAGGGGCGACGACGGAAAACAGCAAACTCCCGCCACTCCAGCAGAGGCGGCACGCACGCTCGACCTCTCCACCATCGCACTGGCAGCAGGCGCCAAGCCTTCAGCCCGGCACGTGGCCAGCCTGTCCTACGTAGTGACCGGAGGCAACGTCAAAGCAGTCTTCGAATTCCATAAGAAGGCCCTGCTCGCCCAAGGGTGGAAAGAGCTCGCAAATGGCTCCGTTACCGCGCAATCCGCCAGCGGCATGTTCTCGAAAAATGGCTTTGCGGTCTCCCTCACAACCTTCCCAAACGGCCAGGGCGAAATCCTGGTCAGTCTGCAAAACCACGGCAACGTCAGACCCGGCCAATTACCCGTCCCGGACGACGGCAAGCCCATCTACATCGGCGACGCCAGTGCCATGTATGTGACCGAAAGCACCGTCCCCACCACCGCCGATACCGTGCGCGGATTGCTCACCGCGAAAGGCTGGATCCCTTACGGCGGAGCCGGCGATTCCATCTGGTATAAACAGAATGGCGTCCGAGCAAATGTCACCGTCTCCTCCGCTCCTGCGCAAGGCGGGAAAACAATGGTTTCCTACACGACCGAATTGCTTTCAGCCGACATCCCGGCGCCACCGGACGCGACCGAGCTGCGCTATGCCGACCAGACGCAGGAACTGAGCTTCCAAACCGCGACAGAAAAGCCCGCCATCCTCGATTTCTACCGCACGGCCCTCGCGCCCGCGAAATGGGAAGCTACCCTCGATCACGTAGTCGAGACCGATGGTGCCGACACCATGATCTTCCGCAACCCCGCCAAAGACATGCTCACGCTCGCTTTCCCAAGGCGCGGACACGGGAATCTCCGCGTCTCTATTCACTACCAGACCGGCGCCGAAATCGCCGAGCTCGATCGCCAGATCAAAGCACAAAAACCCGCCCTCCGCGCTGCCGCCGAGGCGAGGGAGAAAGAAGCGGCCGCCCGTTTCGCCGAAGCCAACAAACCCGTGCCCAAGATCACGGTTCCCGTGCCAACCGACGCTAGGGACGTCGAGATCAAAGCCGACGAAATCAAGTTCACTCTCGCCAAGGGCAAAGGAAAATCCGCCGCCGAAACGCTGCAAAAGCAGTTGATCGCCGTTGGCTGGCACGAAGACATCGTCACGCTTGACGCCATGGCCGGCGCGCTCTCCTTCTCAAAAGAGAAACAGAGCCTCACCATCAGCTACACCGATACCGATTTTACGCCGGCCGAGGTCACCATCTCCTCGGCCAGCGGTGAATTAGAGACGGCTCCAGCTTCTCAGTAGAGCGACGCGCCGCCGAGTAGAACGCCCGTGCAAATGGAAGCGCTGCCGTTTTACCGACACCGCTGGGGTGGACCTACTTCTCAGCCTTCTTCGCCGCCTTGGCCTTCGGTGCGCTCGCCGCCTTCGCCGCCAGCGCCAGGCGATCATGCTTCTTCCGCCGCTGCGCACGTTTCTTCACATTATCTCTGCCTTGGCTGTTTCCCATAATGCGCGCACTGTCGCCCGTCTCCGCTCCCGTAGCAATCGCGCAGGTGATCGCTCCATCCCGCTCTGCCAGCGGCTATTCCGCCGCCGCGCCGAAGAATATTCGGCTCACCTCCCCGTGCTCAAAGTTGAAAATAATCCCGCCATAGATCGAGCCCACGATATAGCTCTCCGTGCTGGGTGGCGCCCACCCGATGCGGGCTGCGCCGACAGGGAATAGCCTCGGAACGTTGAAATTCCCATCGTCTCGGACACTTCTCGCTATCCCGCGGGAAAGCGCTATTTTCCCGTTTTCCTTTGATCGCCTCCCGTTCCACTATTCTGGCCGGCCTCGTTTTTTTCACGAGCTGTCTCTCCGCTTGGGCGATCATCACCAGCACAAACACCACTTTCACGCGGGCGGAAGTGATGCAGATGGCCACCCTCTGGCAGACCGACACGATCGCGATCACCTCTCTCGCCAATTCTCAATACCCTCAATACAGCGCGAATTGGCAATACATCTTCCCCCATTCCTCTGTCTCCGGCGACGGGGATGTACACACCGACATGGCATTGGACGGCGCCGGGACCGGCTCCAGTGGCAATAATACCGGCGCGTCGCCCATCGTTTGCGAGGTCACGAACGCCAGCGCGATGCAGCTTTCCCACCTCGACACCTTGTCCGCTCACCGGGCGATCTTTCGCGGCATCTTCCGTTTCTACACCGAGCACGCGAGTGAGCGGCATTTCGAACTCCATCCCGTGGTCGGGCTCGATACCTGGAATGGCTCCGCTTTCGTTTTAGATACGGATTATCACGCCAATGTCGCCACGGTCCCGGACGGAACCAGCCATCCCAACAGCGTCCTCACCGCCGTGATCGATGGATCACAGACGATCAGCGCCACGGTGCAAAACGATGGCGTCCACGTCGATTTCGTCTTCCCCAGTCCGAGCGTGAACTACGTCCAATACGCCGGCGTCGCCCTCTCTGGCGTGCTCACGGATTCAGTGAGCAGCTACTTTGTCTTCAAACCCAATCTTCTTCCGAGCGTCTCTTTGCGCTGCCGACTCGTATCGGACTCTGAGGCTGCGACGGCGGCGGCCGGCTTGGTGGTGAATCAAAGCGTCACGGTCAATGCGCTCACCCGCACCGATATGTCCGATGTTTCATCCCAGATCGCCGGGATGACCGCCGGCCAAAGCCGGAGCTTCGGGCGAAAGGTCGAACTCATCGTCCTTGGCCTGCCTGGCTTGGGTAATCCGACCCCCACCCCAACTCCGACGGCGACCCCCACGCCCACCTCCACACCGACCCCCACGCCCACCCCGACCCCCACGCCCACCCCGACCCCTACGCCCACGCCGACC
>JBDUAH010000280.1:0-3539 GCA_040004745.1 Chthoniobacterales bacterium
AGCGTTTCGCGTGGGATTGCTATCGCCGTTTCATCCAGATGTATGGCGACGTCGTGATGGGCGTGCAGAAGCGCGAGGGCGAGGATCACGACCCTTTTGAGGAGACGATTGAGCATTACAAGGACGAGAAATACGGCCAGCACGATATCGACGATTCGAAGCTACAAGCGGACGACTACCGTGAGCTGGTGGCGCGCTTCAAGAAGCTGATCAAGGAGCGCACCGGTGAGGCTTTCCCGAACGATCCGTGGGATCAACTTCGCGGCGCGTCGGGCGCTGTCTTTGGCTCCTGGATGAACGATCGCGCGATCGTTTATCGCCGGAAATACAACATCCCGCAGGAATGGGGGACGGCGGTGAACGTGCAGGCGATGGTTTATGGAAACACCGGCGATACCTCGGGATCTGGCGTCGCGTTTACCCGCAATCCGGCTAACGGTGCGAACGAATTTTACGGCGAATTTCTGATCAACGCGCAGGGCGAAGACGTCGTCGCCGGCGTGCGCACGCCACAACCGGTGCTCGAACTAAAGAAGCTGATGCCGAAGGCGTATGCGGAACTGCTCGAAGTCCGCGCGCGATTGGAAAAGCATTTCAAGGATGTGCAGGACGTCGAGTTCACGATCCAGGATCGGAAGCTGTTCATGCTCCAAACGCGCAACGGCAAACGCACCGCCGCGGCCGCGCTCAAGTTCTCCATGGACATGTTTAAGGAGAAGCTGATCGACTGGAAAACCGCCGTGATGCGCAATCCGGCCGATCAATTGGATCAGCTGCTCGCGCCCATTTTCGATCCCGCAGAAGTGAAAAAGGCGAAAGTGATCGCGACTGGCTTGCCAGCGGGCCCGGGTGCTGCGTCCGGGAAAATTTATCTTAATGCCGACCGCGCGGCTTCCGCCGCCGAGCGCGGTGAGAAAGTGTTGCTCGTGCGCAACGAGACGAGTCCGGAAGATCTTCGCGGAATGATCGCGGCGGAAGGAATTCTGACCGCGAAAGGAGGCGTCTCTTCACACGCGGCGCTCGTCGCGCGCCAGATGGGGAAAGTGTGCATCTGCGGCGCCTCTGCTTTGCAGATCGATTACGCGAAGAAGACCGTCCACGTCGCGGGCCAGACTTTTAAAGAAGGCGACTATCTTTCTATCGATGGCACCGCGGGAACCGTCTATGCGGGACAACTCGCGCCGGCACCAAGCGAGATCATCAGCGGAACGCTCTACGGCGACAAAGCCGCGCAGAAAACGGAGAAGTTCAAAGCTTTCAATCAGCTCATGCAATGGTGCGGCGATGCCGCACGACTGAAGGTGCGCTGCAACGCCGATAACCCAGAGCAAACAAAAAACGCGCTCGCATTTGGTGCGGTCGGCATCGGCCTCACCCGGACCGAGCACATGTTCTTCGAGGGTAACCGCATCGATTCCATGCGTGAAATGATCCTCGCCAATAACCTCGAGGATCGGAAAAAAGCTCTGGCCAAACTCCTGCCGTATCAGCGGGAAGATTTCACCGGCATTTTTAAAGCGCTCAAAGGTTATCCCGCGACGATCCGCTTTCTCGATCCGCCTTTGCACGAATTTCTGCCGCACAGCAAAGAGCAGCAGATGGACCTGGCCAAGACGCTCGGCATCAAAGTCGAATTCATCCAGCAGCGCGTGGCGCAACTACACGAATTCAATCCCATGCTCGGCCATCGCGGTTGCCGGCTCGGCATTGCCTATCCCGAGATCACAGAAATGCAGGCGCGCGCCGTGTTTGAAGCCGCCGCCGCTGTCGTAAAAAAGAAAATCGCGGTCAAGCCGGAGATCATGATTCCGCTCGCCGGCTTCAAGAAAGAATTCGACCTCCAGGCCGAGATCGTTCACCGCGTTGCTGCGGAGGTGATGGCGAATAAGAACGTGAAGTTCGATTACCTGGTCGGCACCATGATCGAAGTCCCGCGCGGCGCGTTAACCGCCGATGAAATCGCGGAGAGCGCGGAGTTCTTCAGCTTCGGCACGAACGATCTCACACAGATGGCGCTCGGCATCAGCCGGGACGACATGGGTAATTTCCTTCTGCCGTACACGGAGAACGAGATCTTCAAAAACAACCCATTCGCCACGCTCGACCAAGTCGGCGTTGGCCAGCTAATGAAGATCGCGGTCGACAAAGGCCGCGCCACGCGTCCCAAGATCAAACTCGGCATCTGCGGCGAACACGGCGGGGATCCCGAGAGTGTGAAGTTCTGCCACCGGCTCGGGTTGGAATACGTTAGTTGCAGTCCGTTCCGCGTGCCGATCGCGCGGTTGGCGGCGGCGCAGGCAGCATTAGCGAAATAACGCCGCGTGTAGCCACGTCCCTGTGGGACGTGCGGGCGGCACGCTATGCCCTTTCGGAAGCGATCCAATCTTCCATCAACGCCTATCCCGCACGGCCCACAGGGCACGTGGCTACATCTTCGCGGAGCCGCGCTCGTAGGCTTCCCAGGCCTTCCACGCGTGCTCCCAATCACCGTTCGCGGCCCACGCCTCCGCTTCCAGGAAATGGAAATATGGGGGCGTGCTCGGCTTTTCCGTGAGGCGGCGGACGGTGATGAGCGCGTCGTTCTTTTTTCCTTCACGCGCCTGGAGCTGGTAGAGCGCGAAGGCTGACAGATAGTCGTTAGGGTTGGCGATCAGCGAACGCTGCAGCTGCTCAGCCGCGACGTTTTCCGGGACCTGCGGCATGGCTGGGCGCGGTCCGAATCGCTGCGCCAATTCATACGCTCCGCGGAAATCGCCGGCTGCGACCTTCTCTTTCGCCATTCCCCGCCAGCCGAAATCAAGCATCTCCGGATGAGCGTCCAAGAACGCGGTCAGTTGCGCGGTATCTCCGTGATCGGACCAGTAAACGAACAACTTCGACCGCTGCTCTGAAGTCAGTTTGCTCAGGTCCGGATCGTTCTTCAACAACCAGCGCAGGGCTTCGGAAAAATCATTCCCGTGCGCGCGTTCCAGGTTAATCAGCGAGAGGTCGGCTTCCTGTCCGCCCAGTTCCACCAGCCACTGCTTCACCTCGCGATTCCGCAGATCCGCTCGCGTCAGCATGCGGCCGTAAAGCTCAGTGCGATCGGGCCGGGCCCGGCGGAGGGACTCGTTCCAGGCCGCAATCGTTAGACCGGGCTGCGAAGTCAACCACGCGAGGCCTTCCTGGTATGGCACCTCGAAGGAATTTGGCTCCAGAAAGCGCGCGCGGCGAAAATCCGCGAGGGCGGCGGCCGGCGGAAGCTTGGCGCCGACCTTTCCCAAGCCGCGGAGAAAGTAGAGTTGCCAATCGAGCGGCGCCCATTCCAGACCACGGTTGGCGCGCACGATGGTTTCTCGCGCCTGACGGCCGACGTTGGCCGCCTTCGCGAGTCGAAGTTCGTTATCCGCGCCCATGCTTCCGGGGATGGAAATTTGCCGATAGGCGGCCACCACCCAGACGAGCCCGATGACGAGCACTAGCACACCGTTCACGCGAAAAATCCACGGCAGCCAAACGCTGGTCCGCTCCTCCGAAGGCCGTCGCAGCGCGAGCCCAAA
>JBDUAH010000281.1:0-3533 GCA_040004745.1 Chthoniobacterales bacterium
GCTTTTCGCGGCGGTCCACGCGCATCTGCCGTCCGCGCTGCCGCTTTTCGTGCTGGGAGCGTGCCTCGCGCTCGCCTATGAATGGAGCGGTTCCATTCTCGTTTCCATGATCATGCACGCGCTTTTCAATTCCATCACGTTGACGGCCCTGGCGTTTCCCGACTTGATCCCACAATGACGCTGGGGCAGCTCGGCGAAGAGCGGCTTCTGCAGAAGCTGCTTCCGAATTTGCCACTGAATTCCGCTGTCATCGCGGGTGCGGGAGATGATTGCGCAGTCGTTAGGCTGGAGGGCGGGAAGGATTTGCTGCTGAAGACGGATTGTATTGTCGAGGGGATGCACTTCACGCAGGAGGCGAGGGCCAGTGCGGTGGGATGGAAGGCGATGGCGCGTCCCTTGAGCGATTTCGCGGCCATGGCGGGTGTGCCGCAATTCGCACTCGTCACGTTGATCGCGCCGGCCGAGACCAAAGTGGCGTGGGCGACGGGGCTGTACCGGGGGTTGGCGAAGGCGGCGCGCGAATTCGAGGTCGCGATCGTCGGTGGCGAAACCAGCGGCACGCGGGGACCGATCGCCGTCTCTGTGAGTATGACAGGTGTGGTGGAAAGGAATCGCTGGGTCTCGCGGAGCGGCGGCAAGGTGGGCGATGAGCTTTTCGTTACCGGCAGGTTGGGTGGCTCGGGGCGCGGTCGTCACCTGCGTTTCATGCCACGGATCGAGGAAGCGCGCTGGTTGCGTGGGAACTTCGCAGTTCACGCCATGATGGATTTGAGCGATGGCCTCGGTGCCGATCTTCCGCGCCTGGCCCGAGCCAGCGGTCTCGGGTTTAAAGTCAACGAGGGCGATATTCCGCGATCGCGTGGTTGTTCGGTAAAGGAGGCGATCTCGGACGGAGAAGACTTCGAGCTGCTCTTCGCAATTTCCCCTAACGACTGTGCAAAACTCGAAAAATCATGGCGACGTAGATTTCCCAAGCTCCCTCTGACCCGCATTGGCCGGCTCATTCCGAAATCCGCAATCCGCGATCCGCATTTCCCATCTGGTTATGTCCATTTCCAATAGTCCGGAAGAAACGGCAGCGGCTGGGGCGCATTGGGCCCGCGCAGCGAAGACCGGCGATGTGATTGCTTTGATCGGCGATCTCGGCGCAGGGAAGACGCAGTTTGTGAAAGGGTTTGTCAAAGAGATCGGAAGCGAGGCGGAAGTGACCAGCCCGACTTTCACACTGGTGCACGAGTACAACGGCGGGCGTTTGCCGGTTTACCATTTCGATTTTTACCGGCTCGAACGCCCGGAGGCGGTGGCCGGGATTGGCTTCGATGATTATGTGGATGCTGGAGGCGTTTGCCTGATCGAATGGGGGAATCGGTTTCCCGAGTTGCTCCCGGCGCATGCGATCAGGATCTCGTTTAGGTCACAAAGTGAGACGGGACGAAGCATCACCAGAACCGACGCGCCGTGATGACTGTCGCTTTTGAGCTCTCAAGCGGGGTGGGGAGTGTTGCCTGGTGTGGATCGGGTCTGGAGGAACCGTTTTTGGTGCGTTTCCCTAACGACCGAAAGCATTCCGGCGTTTTCTTCCAAAATCTGCAAGCGAGCCTTAAACGCTTCGGCCGGCCGGATCGCGTGGTGGTCGGTCTTGGTCCCGGTTCCTATGCCGGCACGAGGATTGCGATCGCGACAGCGACCGGCTTGGCGGCTGCGACTGGCGCGCGTTTGAGCGGGACGGCTTCGTTGCGCGCGATGGAAACCGATGCCTCGGAATACATCGTCATCGGCGATGCGCGGCGGAATGCCTTCTTCTTTGCGCGAATGTTAGGAAGGCGATGCATTGACGGGCCGCTGCTGGCGGAGGCGCCGGAGTTAGGCGAGCGATTGCAGGGGAGCGCATGTCCCATTTTTACTAGCGAATCTTTGACCGCTTTTCCCGTCGCCGAGGTTCGACATCCATCAGCGCTGATCCTGGCGGAGCTGAATGAGGACATGACGGAGCAGGCTGCGCAATCATTGGAGCCGATCTACCTTCGGGCGCCGCACATCACCTATCCGAAAGTTGTCGGCTGATTTTCTTAAGATGACGAAAGCTCCGAAGACTGTGCGTTGTTGGGCTGAGATCGATCTGGCGGCATTGCGGCATAATGCGCGGGTGGCACGGAGAAGAGCGGGACCGAAGGCGGCGTTGCTCGCGGTAGTGAAAGCGAACGCCTACGGCCACGGCTTGAACGCGGTGGTGGAAGCTCTGCGCGATGAGGCGGGCATCTTCGGGGTCGCGAATCTCGATGAGGCGATGGAAACCCGCGCGGTCCTGCCGCATCCGGTGATGGTGTTGGGGCCGGCACTTCCGGAAGAACGCGCGGCCATGGTAGAGCACGGATTCATCCCTTCGATTTCGAGCTTCGCCGAGGCACAGGAATTCAGCCGGTTGGCGAGAGGCTCAGCGGTGTCGGTTAATTGCGCGATTGATACCGGGATGGGCCGGATGGGATTGGAGGAGTCAGCTGCAACGGCGGAGCTAAGCCGGATTGCGGCGTTGCCCAACCTGACGGTGCATAGCGTCTCGACTCATCTGCCGAGCGCGGATGAGGACGAAAATTACACGCGGGAACAATTGGAACGCTTCGCCGTCAACGTGGGGGAGCTGCGACGGGCGATGCCGGGGGACTATCGTGTGCATGTGCTTCCGAGCGCGGGCGTGCTCGCGTTCGCGGATTCTGCCTACGACATCGTGCGCGCTGGTCTCATGCTTTACGGGGCTTCGCCGAATCCGCAGTTTCAGAGCTTGCTGCAACCCGTAATGACTTTGAAGACGCGGGTCGCGTTGCTGCGAGAGGTTGCGGCCGGTGCGTCAGTCAGTTACGGGCGCACGTTTTTCGCGCCGCATACCATGCGGGTGGCGACCTTGAGTGCCGGCTACGCGGATGGAATTCCGAGGTCGCTCTCGAATCGCGACGCCGCGGTCCTGATCGGCGGTCGTCGTTGCCCATTGCTGGGACGCGTGACGATGGATCTGACGATGGTGGACGTGACCGAAGTTACGGGAGTCGCGTTGGGTGATGAAGCGGTGCTAATCGGACGGCAGGGCAGCGAGGAGATTTTCGCGGCAGAGGTGGCAGAGCGCGCCGGGACAATTGCGTGGGAGGTGTTTACGGGAATTGGCAGCCGCGCGGCGCGCGTGTATGGGTGAGGGCGGATGTTTCAGATCATCTTCAACGAGTTAAGCGCAGCCGAAATGTCGACACTGCCGAAGATGCTGCAGCTCGATTTGCTGGCAGAATTTCAGATTCTGCCGACGGAACTGGATAATCTCGACGACAGCAAGTTCGGCGTGATCGAGCGGGAAGGGAAGAAGCTCTATCGTTATCGCGCGAAGGATTACCGCATCTACTTCGAGAAGCGCGAGGAGGGGATCACCGTCCACCGCGTGCTGCACAAGAACACGTTTCGCGATTTCCTTTTCCGCAGCAAACTACCGATGGCGGAAGACGATCAGCTCGGCAAGAACCGCGAGTTCTGGAAGCTAATCGAGCAGGGCG
>JBDUAH010000282.1:0-3527 GCA_040004745.1 Chthoniobacterales bacterium
AGCACGCCGCCACTCTGGCCACGCTGGCGTCGAAGCGCGGATTGGTTTTGCAAGTTGGCCATGTCGAGCGTTTCAATCCCGTCCTCAGCGCGTTGGAAGAACGGTTGACGCATCCGCGTTTCATCGAAGCGCACCGCCTTTCGCCGTATCCGAATCGCAGCACGGACATCGGCGTGGTGCTTGATCTCATGATCCACGATCTCGAAATCATCCTGCATCTCGTGCGCTCGCCGGTGCAGACGATCGATGCCGTGGGCGTGCCGGTTTTGAGCCGCGGGGAGGATATTGCCAACGCGCGGCTCCGTTTCGAGAACGGCTGCATCGCCAATATCACCTCGAGCCGTATTAGCCCGGAACGCATGCGCAAGATTCGTGTCTTCCAGGAGGACGCTTATCTCTCGCTCGATTACCAAACGCAGACCGGCGAAATCTATCGCCGCTCGGCCACCGGCATCACGAAGGAGGAAGTCGAGATCGAACCAGAGGAGCCGCTCAAAGGTCAACTCGCCTCGTTCCTGGAGTGCGCCTCTACCGGCGACACGCCACGCGTCTCCGGATTTCAAGCCACCGCCGCTTTAGAGTTGGCGATCGAGATTACCAAACGCATCGATGCCGCACGTGGTGTCTAGGCGTCTTTATCTCGTCGCGGGCGAGGCCAGCGGTGACACGCATGGCGCGGCTTTGATTGCTGCTTTGCACAGTTTGGATCCCGAGATGGTTTTCACCGGACGCGGGGGTCCGCGCATGAAGGCAGTGGCGGGAGGAAATTTTTTCGATTGGAGCCGGCATTCGGCCGTTCTCGGCCTGTGGGAAGTGCTGAAGAAATATCGTTATTTTCGTAGGCAGTTTGCGGCTTCGCTTCGCTACATCCGGGAAGAACGGATCGAGGCGGTGGTCTTGATCGATTATCCCGGTTTCAATCTGCGCCTGGCGCGCGCGCTCCGGCGCAAAATGCCGGACTTGAAGATCATCTATTACATAAGCCCGCAGGTTTGGGCTTGGAATCGTCGCCGCATTCCGAAGATGGCGAAGTGGCTCGATCTCATGCTCTGCATTTTCCCATTTGAAGCGGACCTTTATAATCAATCCGGGTTGCGCACCGTGTTTGTCGGGCATCCGATGATCGAAGCGCTCGGCGCCAGTGGGCGCACGGAAGAACGACAACCAGATTTGGTGGCACTCCTTGCTGGCAGTCGCTGGCGCGAAGTGCGCAAGATTTTACCGACTATGATTCGGGCGGCGGAACACATCCGCGCCGCGATGCCGCAGATGCGCTTCGAGGTTGCGTCGGCCTCCGCGTCTTTCTCGAAGGAAGTCGAGCGTCGCGTGCGCGATTCGCGTTTGCCGGAAGGATCGGTGCAGATCACGATCGGGCAGGCGGAAGCGGCCATGCAACGCGCCAGCGTCGGCATTATCGCGTCGGGCACGGCGACACTGCAGGCGGCGTATTTTCGGCTCCCGTTTGTATTGGTCTATCGCGTGGCCTGGCTCACCTACCTCGTCGCTCGCATGGTGGTGAAGGTGAAATTTCTCGGCATGCCGAACGTTCTCGCGGGCCGGGAAGTCGTCCGGGAGTTTATTCAGCACCGCGCCGATCCGCGCGCCATCGCCATGGCTGCGCTGAAGTTGCTACAGGACCAATCGGCTCGTGATGCGCTCGTCGCCGAGTTCGATCAAACGATCGCCTCTCTCGGTGAGGACGGCGCCAGTCTAACGGCCGCACAAGCCATTGTGGAAGAGCTGGGATAGGCGCCGGGGCGCTGGTCGGCGTCAATAAACGAGCGAATAAAACTGCCGCAATGCCGCCACCACCGGTCCTTGGTAGGCAGTATTGGTGACGGTGTTCTTTGTTTCCTCGCGCACGACTTTGGCGTCTTTCTTCAATCGGGTGCCATACCAGGCGTGAAAAACGCCCCCGCTGATCGTGGGGAAATGCGGATGCCCAAACGAAAAACGCCGATAAGCAGCGTGCGGATGCTCTGGAGGCAGCGACGGACAAGATTCCAGCGGCAGCGCTTCGATCGTTTTGCCTCGTTCCAGCAGGCGGATGGTGGCTTCTTCGCCCGTGTCTGTCGTCTCACCGCGCACTTTGTGCAGGATGACATCGCCGCCGAGATCCGCTTTGAAGAAGACCATGAAGTGCGGATGCACATACCAATCAAAACGATTGCCGCGATGTTTGCCGACGACCTTCGGCCCGGCCAGGCGGCAGTCGTCGTCCAACTTATCGGCCGTGCTGCTCAGCCAGCCCGCTGCCATCGGTTGCGCGTCCGAATCCAGGAACGCGATGATTTCATATTTCGCGGCCGCGATCCCGCGCTCCGCTGCTTTCCCGTGCTCATGATTGGCGCGTTTTTGCGGAACAGAAATCACCTTCATGTCCGACTGCTCCGCACACCATTCCAGCGTCCCATCGCGGCTCCCGCGATCGACCACGATGATCTCGTAATCGCGATCGCCGATGAACTCGCGCACTTTTTCCACCAGCAAGCGGAGGAAGAAATAGGTGTCGTAAGTCACGGTCACGATACTGACCGGCCGCAATGTTCGAACAGGCGTTTCCACGTTTGGATATTGCGCTAGGCGCTGGCGAAGACAAACGTGTCCTTGCTATTCAAGCAGGACCCCGTGCCAAACGAGTCATTCCACATCCGTAACTTCATCGGCGGCCAATTCCTTGAACCGGTCGGCCGAGAGTATCTCGACAACATCGAGCCCGCGACCGGGAAGTCCTATTCACAAGTTCCTGATAGCGACGCGCGCGATGTCGAACTGGCGGTGGCGGCGGCGGAGAAAGCATTCCCCGGCTGGTCGCGCACATCGGCGGCTGATCGTTCCACGATCCTCTTGCGCATCGTCGCCTTGATCGAGCGTGATCTCGAAAAATTGGCGCGCGCCGAATCCATCGATACCGGCAAGCCGCTCTCGCTCGCGCGGATTCTCGACATTCCGCGTGCGGCCAGCAATTTCCGCTTCTTCGCCACCGCAATTTTGCACACGGAAAACGAGGCACATGTGACAGATGGCGTGGCGTTCAATTACACGCTCCGGCAGCCGCGCGGCATCGTCGGGCTTATTTCACCGTGGAATTTGCCGCTTTACTTGTTGAGTTGGAAAATCGCGCCCGCCATTGCCTGCGGAAACACCGCGGTGGCGAAGCCGAGCGAGCTCACCCCGATGACAGCATATCTGCTCTGCGAGATTTGCCGCGAAGCCGGCCTTCCCGATGGCGTGCTGAACATCGTCCACGGCACCGGCCCTAACGTCGGTCAGGCGATCACCGCGCATCCGGGGGTCGGCACGATCTCCTTCACCGGCGGCACCGTCACCGGCCGGAGAGTGGCGGAGACCTGCGCGCCGATGTTCAAGAAAGTCTCGCTGGAACTCGGCGGCAAGAATCCCAACATCATCTTCGCCGATGCCGATCTCGACGCCGCAATCATTGGCAGCCTGCGCTCATCGTTTGCCAATCAGGGACAGGTTTGCCTCTGCGGTTCCCGCGTTTTCGTCGAGCGCCCTGCTTACCA
>JBDUAH010000283.1:0-3513 GCA_040004745.1 Chthoniobacterales bacterium
TAGGAAGAATAGAAATCCGTGTAATCGCCGATGCGCACCGGCAGTTGCATCGTGACATCCTTCTGCGCGTGGAAGACCACGGAGCGAAGATCCGCATCGTCGCGCAAATCGGCGGTGTCGGCTGAGAGTAAATGCTGCAAAATCTCGCGCGTCTTCCGCCACGCAGGTTGGCCGAGGGTAAGAAAAGCGTTCAGCGAATCGGCGGCGAAGATCTTCTCATTTTTGAATTCCGCTCCCGCGAAATGCCCCTTCTCCTCCAGCACCGAGAGGTCGAGCACTTGATCCCCAATCGCCACGCCCACGCGCGCGGCCCCGCTCTTCGGCTTGAAGACACCGAAGGGCAGATTCTGAATCGGGAAATGCGAGTCGGGCGCGACCTCGATGAAAGAACGGAGTGGCATGACTTGTTAGTAAAATTCCAGTTCGCGCAAATCGGCCCGCGGTTCGTCGAAGCTGCAACTGCCGAGCGATGTAATGACTTTGCGGTGAACCGCGATCTGATCGGCCGCGATGCTCCACGTGTTCCAAGTGAAGGCATCATTGTCGAAAGCGAACTCCGTCGAATCCTCGTCCTCGAGCATGCGGGCGGTCTGCTGCACATCCCAGTCGTGCTGCGCCGCGAGCACGCCCGCGCCGAGCACGTTCACAAATCCGTGCATCTTCGTTTGCACGGTTTGGTGAAATCTCCGGATCGGATGATGCAGTCCGGCGGTGAATTTGATCGGGACTTTTTGCGTCACCGCGGCCACCAGCGCACGCGCCAATTGGATCGATGACGGAAAGGCCGACGCGATCAATCCGCCAGTGCGGAGTTTGAATCCCACGGTCCCGAAACCCGGCGCTCGGTCCGCGAGAAAGCCGATCGTGCGCTCCGCTTCGTCCGCGGCTGCCTCCCAGAACATCGGCACATTGAGATCCTCAAGCACCGCGTTTGCTTCCGCGAGATGGACGCCCGGCTGCGACGGCAGCGCGAGTTCGATCTGCGCGACGGATGCCGTGTGACTGTGGCGTTTGTTGAATTGCCGGATCGCTTCCGCGCCTTCCTCGAGTGCAGCCATGAATGTCGCCGCGTTCTCGGACTTGGCCACCAGCGCGGAGACTTGCAGGCGATGTTTCGGAGTAAAATTGTTCAGCAATCCGGAGGCTTCCTCGAACTTCGAAATCGGCAGGACAAACGTACCCAGCATCCAGGCATCGTCATCGCGTGAATAAGCGGCCTGATTTCGCAGCGCCGTCTGGAGCGCGAGACCCGCGGGCGGGAAGAGCCCGGCATAATCGATCGAATTCGCCAGCAAGGCGCGAAGTGCACCGGACATCTTATACGTTCGCGGACAGTTGCGGGGTCATCGTAAACGATCTCTTCAGTTCGCCGCCAGCCGCGATGATGTAGATCCCTTCCTTATTTTCAAACGGCCGCTGCTCATCATGATCCGTTAGCCCCCAACATGGCTCGACGCAAAGAAATGGCCCGCCATCCGACCACAAGGTCACATACGGCACCTCGCTGAAATCGAACTCGATCGTACGGCCGCTCGGCGGGTCCGCGAAAAGAAAATTGCGGTCAGGCACATCCACGAATTCGAGAATGAAGGAACCTGGGAGTTTCTCCCGTTCGAACGGCATTTGGCCGCCCGCGTGATGAAAAACTTGCGTCTCGCCGGAGAGATAATTATTCGGCGAAAACCAGCGCCGATAGCTTCCCGCCGGCATGTCCAGCAGAAGCGGCGCCCCCTGCGTCGCGGCGAACCCGGGATGCAATCCGAACCCAACATGCCCGGCCAGTTCCGGCTCGTGATTTTTAAATTCGAAAGTCACCCGGACGCTCTCGCCTTCGAGCTGATAAGTTAAAACCAGCGAGATATTGAGCGGGTATTCCGTCTCTGTGAAATCCTCCCGCGTCATCTCGTAGGAAAGCCGACCGCTCGCCGTGTCTGTTGCGCGGAATCGCCACGTTTTTCCGCGAAGAAAACTGTGATTTCCACCCGCAATTTCCTTCCCGCGATAAAGGCTCTTCCCATCCTTCAAGCGATGCAGAAAATAGCCCATGACGGTGGAATGATTGGCCCAGCCTTTGGCCGGCGCAGTCAGATCGTCATCGAGATGCAGGTAACCGATCCACTCGTTAGTCGACCGTCGTCGCGCCAGGCTGATCAGCTCGGCACCGAGGCGTGATACGATAATGCGGACGCCCGTCTCCTCGTTCGTCAAGACATCTAGCCGAGCGTCCCCGCGCTGTTCCTCGCGATACGAAAAGCTCATAACGCCCTAGGGGAACAAACCGCGCGAATGTTTCGCCTTCATTACCCGCTCCACGCCGATCGCCATCGCGGCGGTGCGGTGCGAGACCTTGTGATCTTTCGCGCGCTTGATCACTTGCGCAAAGGAGTGCTGGAGGATGCGGAAAAGCTTGTCCGTTACTTCCGATTCCGTCCACGGGAAGCTCTGCAATCCCTGCACCCACTCGAAGTAGGAAACGATCACGCCGCCTGCGTTGCAAAGGATGTCGGGAATCACGAACACTTCATCCCAGCGCTCGTTCAGCAGCAAGTCAGCTTCCGGAGTCGTCGGCCCATTCGCGCCTTCCGCGAGAATGCGGCACTGCAACTGGTCCGCGTTCTTCTCCGTGATGACGCGATCCACCGCCGACGGCACGAGGATGTCGCACTTCATCGTCAACAACTCGTTAGGATCCACTCGCGCCTCTTCCATGAACGCCCGCAGGTTCCCCTTCTTCGCCACATGCGCGTCAGCCGCGCGCATATCGATCCCTTTCGGGTCGTAAAGCGCCACCGTCGCGTCGCTGATTCCCACCACCTTCACGCCCACCTTCATCTCCAGCGCCAATGCCGCCACCGAGCCCACATTGCCGAAGCCCTGCACGATCGCGGTGCTCTTTTCCGGGTCCATCTTTAGCATCTCCATCGCGCGCTCGATCAAATAGACGACACCGCGCCCGGTCGATTCCCGCCGCCCTTCCGTGCCGCCAATCGTCACGGGTTTACCCGTCACGATTTCGTTCACGGTGTAACCTTGAAAAATCGAATACGTATCCATGAACCACGCCATGATCTGCTCGTTCGTGCCCATGTCCGGCCCCATGATGTCGGTATGGGGCCCCACGAACGGAATCATCTCCTGCATGTAACGGCGCGAGACGCCTTCCAGCTCACGGACCGAAAGCTTGGTCGGATCGCAGGCCACCCCGCCTTTCGCGCCGCCGTAGGGTAAATTTGCCAGCGCGCACTTCCAGCTCATCCACATCGCCAGCGCCGCCGTTTCGCCCATCGAGAGACTCGGCGCGAAACGCGTGCCACCCTTCGTCGGGCCGAGCGTCAGGTGATGCTGCACCCGATAACCTTGAAAGGTCTGCGTGGTTCCGTCGTCCATATGCACCGGCAGCGTCACCGCCACCGACCGCTTCGGAAACATCAAGCGATCCCGATCATTCGTATCGATTTCCAGGTAATCGGCGATGACCTGGAACTGGTCGCAGGCCATCTGGAAGACTTCGTC
>JBDUAH010000284.1:0-3474 GCA_040004745.1 Chthoniobacterales bacterium
GTGCTGAGTCACGACGAAGTGGTGCACGGGAAGGGTTCGCTCATTGGAAAAATGCCGGGCGATGAATGGCAGAAATTTGCCAACTTGCGGATGTTCTACGCCTGGATGTACGGGCATCCCGGGAAGAAGCTGGCCTTCATGGGCTGCGAAATCGGCCAGGTGCGCGAGTGGAATCACGATCGCGGACTTGATTGGGACTTACTCCAGCAGCCGAAACACGACGGTCTGCGCCGGCTGGTGCAGCATTTGAATTATGTCTACAAGAGCGAGCCTGCGCTGTGGGATCAGGACGATTCGCACGAGGGCTACGAGTGGATCGATTTCCACGATGCCGATAACAGTGTGGTCTCGTTCATGCGGCGTTCGAAGGAGGGCGAGGTGGTCGTGTTCGTGGTGAATGCCACGCCGCAGGTTCTGCACGGCTATCGGCTCGGCGTGCCGGGCGCGGGATTCTATCGCGAGATCATCAACACCGACGCGGAAACATATGGCGGCAGCAATGTGGGGAACCTGGGTGGCCTGGATGCGTCTAACGAAGAGTGGCAGGGCCGCACGCATTCGATCATGATCGAAGTGCCGCCGCTGGCGACGCTGGCGTTTAAACTGGAGGCGCCGACGGCGACGCCAGCCATCACGGATGAAAGCGAGACGGTTGCCGAGCGAGCGGACGACTGAGCGCTGGCGCGGCTACCGGCGCGTAGCACCATTGCACTTGACCACCGGGGCCCCGGCCCTCAGCTTTTCACCGACCCCCAACCTTGAAAAAATGAAAAGATCGTCTGCTGCTTTCACCCTCATCGAACTGCTCGTGGTAATATCAATCATAGCGGTGCTGGCCGGAATCGCTTTGCCCGTTTACACGCAAGTGCAGGAGCGCGGCGCGCAAACCAAAGATCTCTCGAACGCGAAACAAATCGCGCTCGGTCTGAAACTCTACGCCGGCGATAACGACGGCTTGTATCCCGTGGTCGAAGGTGCCGGCACGTCGAACGACGCTTTTGCCAAACTCATTCCGCAATACATCCCGACAGAGAAAATTTTCTATCTCGCGAAATCCAAATGGACGCCCACCCTGCCGGACGAAGTCTTCGGCACTGGCGCCGATGGCACGCCGGCGTCCACGAATCTGGCCACGGGAGAAAACAATTTCGCCTACGTCAACAATCTCACCGACACCTCGAACCCGAATTTTCCTCTGATCGCCGACGGTTTCGCGGCGGGCACGCCCGGGACGTATACGAACGATGAGACCGCAAAAGGCGGAGTCTGGAAGGGGAAGAAGGCGATCGTGGTGCGTGCCGATCTGAGTGCTGGGATCGAGAAGTGTAACAACTCCTTCAAGGTAATGGGCAAGACGGGATCGACCCAAGACGCCGACATTTTTGCCCCTTCGCCAGCGACAGGCGGAGGTCAAGGTTGGCTTAGTGACAGCCAAAAGCCGTTCAATCCGAAATAGCGGAGCGCTTTCATTCTGGTGATCGTTACTCAACCGTGGCGTTGAAGATTCCGTCTTGGACGCGCGTGCGAATACGCCGTTGCGGTTTGGCCTGCGCGACTTCGCGGATCAACTTCCCCGACTCATCGGTCGTGATGCTGTAACCGCGTCGCAGCGTCGCGTCGGGTCCGAGTACGCGGAGGATGCCTTCAATGCGGTGAAAACGTTGGCGCGCGGTTTGTACCATGACGGTGGGCAGCGAGGCGAGGCGACGTTGAAATTCTTTCACCCGCTCAGCGCGGGCTGCCAATTGTCGGGCGGGCGAGTGCGCCTGCAGGGTTTGCGCACGCGCACCCAGCGTGGTTCTGGCCTGGAGCAAGACGCGACTGGTAATGCGCGCGAACGATTCCCGCGCCAGATCGATGGTTTGTTGCGCATCGCGGAGCCGCTGCTGGAGTTCGCGGGCGAGAGTTTTTTCGGAGAGAAAACGGAGGCGCGTCTGGCTGTGTTTAAGGAAGCTGCGGAGGTTCCGCTTTAAACGCGCGGAGCGCTCGTCCACGCGTCGCAGGAGATCGAGCATGTCGGGGACGATGAGTTCCGCCGCCGCGCTCGGCGTGGGCGCGCGCAGGTCGGCGACGAAATCGGCGATGGTGAAATCCACTTCGTGACCGACCGCGCTGACGATCGGTAGCGGCGAATCGACGATGGCGCGGGCAACAATCTCCTCGTTGAACTCCCACAAATCTTCGATGCTCCCACCGCCGCGCGTGATCACGATGAGATCAAGCGGCTCCCACTCCTTGTTGGGCGCGGCGAGTTCGCGAATCGCGACCGCGATCTCCGTGGCCGCTCCGATGCCTTGCACGCGCACGGGATTGATCAGGATCTGCAGCGCGGGCGCGCGCCGTTGCAGAACGTTGAGGACATCGCGAATGGCGGCGCCGCTCGCGGAAGTGATGATGCCGATGCGGCGCGGGAAGCGCGGCAGCGGCCGTTTGCGCGACGGATCGAAGAGGCCTTCGGCTTCCAGTTTTCGTTTGAGCGACTCGAACTTTGCCTGCAAGAGACCGGCGCCGCGGCTCTGCACAATTTGGACGCTGAGTTGATATTGCCCGCGCGCTTCGAAGACGGTGATGTTGCCGTAGATTTGCACCTGCGCGCCATCGGCGAGACGCGGCGCGTCTGTCGGGAGAGTGTTACGAAAAATTACGCAGGCGACCGCGGCACGTTGGTCCTTGAGCGTGAAATACTGATGGCCGGAGGGATGGAGTTTGTAGTTCGAGATTTCTCCCTGCACCCAAACGGCGCCGAACTTCGTTTCCAGCGCGCCGCGGATCGCGCGCGTGAGTTCCGCGACGGTCAGGACTTTGGACGTTTGTTGGAAGAAGTCGCTTTGCATCGGTAGGGCAAGTTTCCAACTTGCCGTCGGCCAAGAGCAAGTTGGAAACTTGCTCCACGGATCAACCGCCGAACAATTCGCTCTGCGCGCCCGCTGGCGGCTTTAGTCCAAGTTTTCGGTAAGCGTGCGGAAGGGCGACTCGGCCTTGCGGCGTGCGCTTGATGTAGCCTTCCATGATCAGGTAAGGCTCATTCACTTCCTCGAGCGTGCCAGCTTCTTCGCCGATCGCGACGGCGAGCGAGTTTAGGCCGACGGGGCCGCCGTTAAATTTGTGGATGAGCGCTTCGATGATGCGTTTGTCCCATTGGTCGAAACCGTCACGGTCGATCTCCAACATGGTGAGGGCGCGATCGGCCACATCGGAGGTGATCCTACCGTCTGCTCTCACCTGGGCGAAGTCGCGCACCCAGCGGAGAAGATTATTCGCGGTGCGCGGCGTTCCTCGGGTGCGAGCCGCGATTTCCGTCGCGCCCGCATCGTCAATTTCCACGCCGAGCAATCCTGCGCTGCGGGTGATGATTTTGTGCATCTCCTCCGCGGTGTAGTAATCGAGCCGCGCCGTCATCCCGAAACGCGAACGTAGCGGCGCGCTCACCATGCCCGCGCGGGTGGTCGCGCCGATGAGGGTGAACTTCGGTAA
>JBDUAH010000285.1:0-3463 GCA_040004745.1 Chthoniobacterales bacterium
GGTGGTGTCTCCGCAATTTCTCGGAGCGCGCAACCTTTCGCTCTTGATGACGGAGTTGGCGATCACCGCCACGCTCGCGCTCGGGATGCTGCTGGTCATTCTGCCGGGTCACATCGATCTTTCGGTCGGAAGCGGCGTCGGTCTTCTGGGAGGCATCGCCAGCGTGCTGATCTTCGAGCATCGCTGGCCGGCACCGGCGGCGATGGCGGCTGCGCTCCTGATCGGTCTGGTTATCTGGTTTGGCATGGGTAACCTAGTCGTTAGGCAGAGGATGCCGGCTTTCATTATCACGCTGGGCGGACTGCTCATTTTCAAGGGACTCTTCTGGCTGGTCATTCATAACTCCACCATCCCGATCGTGCAGGGTGGTCAGTCGAATCTCTATTCGATTCTGACCACCTGGTATCTCCCGGCAGCGCCCGGCTACGTCCTGGCCGCCGGCGTGGTCGGGCTCCTGGCCCTGGCCCAGTTCCGTTCGCGCCGCGCGCGCCGGGAGCACGGCTTCGAGCTGGAGAGTGCAGAGCTCGCCTTTTTCAAACTCTTCCTCACCGCCCAGTTCGTTTTCCTGTTTGTCATCGTCACGAATCAATTCCGCGGCGTCCCTTTACCGGCGGTGATCCTGGGTCTGGTCGCCTTTGTGATTCACGTGCTCACTGCGCATACTCCTTTCGGTCGCTATCTCTACGCCATCGGCGGAAACGAAGAAGCCGCCGTCATCTCCGGCATTCCGGTCGCCAAAGTCGTGATCGCTGCCTTTACGATCATGGGCGCGATCGTCGCCCTCACCGGATTCATGCAGACCTCTTACTCGGGCGCGTCGACGACCACCGTGGGAGACCTGATGGAACTCGATGCCATTGCCGCCTGTGTCATCGGAGGGGTGAGCTTGAAGGGCGGGCGGGGGACCGTCATGGGCGTGCTTTTCGGCGCGCTCATCATGGCCTGTTTGCTCAATGGGATGACGCTGCTCGCGGTCTCGCCGGAGTTTAAATTCATCGCTCGGGGCGTGGTCCTTTCGCTCGCTGTCTGGATGGACGTGCGCCTCGCTCGTTAGGGCAGTGCCGTTTCAGGATTCTGCGGGTCCGTCCCCCACGCGCTGGGCTTCGGTCCCATCTCGAAAGTCAGGGTGCCGCCATTGTGCAACGCGGTAAAAGGGAGGAAGGGATTGTCCAGTGCCTGACCATTCACCTGCACCGTTTGCACATACTTGTTTGCTTCCGAGAGATGATTCGCCGTTATCGTGAAGGTTTTGCCGTTCGAAAGATGCAGCGCCACTTGGGGCAGTTGCGGCGCGCCGATGACGTAATAATCGCTGCCCGGACAAACCGGATAGAAACCGAGACAGGTAAAGATATACCAGGCCGACATCTGGCCGCAGTCGTCGTTTCCGCTCAGGGAATTGGGCTGGTTTCCATATTGAGTCGTCACCACTTCGCGCAGCCGTTCCGCTGCCTTCCACGGCTGCCCGACATAAGAATAAAGATAGATCACGTGATGGCTCGGCTCGTTCCCGTGCCAATACTCCCCGATGCGTCCCTGGATATCAGACACTCCCTTGTTTTGATCCGCTTCTTTGAACGTGAAAAGCGCATCGAGCTTCTGGGCAAACTTCTCCTTGCCGCCGATCAACTGGATCAGTCCGGGAACGTCCTGCGGAACGGACCAGGAATATTGCCAACTGGTGCCTTCAGTGAAGTCGTTGACTCCGGCTGTCTCATCGTAGGAGTGCGGATTGAAGGGTGAATGCCACTGCCCCTGCGAGTCCTTGCCGCGCATCAGTCCGACCGAAGGATCGAAGACGTTTTTGTAGCTCTCCGCCCGCTTGGCGAAGTAGGCGGCGTCCTCCTCCTTGTCGAGCGCCTTGGCCATCCGCGCGATGCAGGAATCGTCGTAGGCGTACTCCAGCGTCTTCGAGACAGATTCATTTTCTTTCTCGAAAGGAACCCAGCCCAGCTTGGCGTAGGTGGCGACGCTGTCGTAATTCGGGTTCATCGCGGTGGTCTTGACCGCTTTATAAGCTCGCGCGGGGTCGATTCCTTTCACGCCCTTGGCCAACGCGTCCGCGATCACCGGCACCGCGTGATAACCGATCATGCACCAGGTTTCATTCGCTTGCAGCGACCAAATCGGCAGGAGGTGCTCGACGCTCTGATCGTAATGAGCCAACATCGAGTTAATCATATCGGCGTCGCGTGGCGCCTGGATGAGCGCGAAGAGCGGGTGGGTTGCCCGATAGGTGTCCCAGAGGGAGAAGACGGCGTAGTTGGTAAAGCCTTTCGCGACGTGAACGTCGTGGTCGAGACCGCGATACTCGCCACTTGTATCCTGGTAGAGGTTGGGAGCGAGAAAGGTGTGATAGAGACTGGTGTAAAAAGTTTCCTTTTCTGCCTCGGAACCCTGGACATCGATCCGGGCCAGTTCTCGATCCCAGCGGGCCTTGGTATGCTCGCGCAGGGCTTCGAAGTTCCAGTCGGGAATTTCCGAATCCAGATTCGCCAGGGCGCTTTTTGCGCTGACGGCAGAGACCGCGACCTTGATGAGGATTGGCTCGTTCTCCCTGGTCTTGTAGGATGCGACGAACTGGAGGTTGGTCCCCACCGCCTCCTTCGCGCTGCGGAACCTGTAAGTGTCATAGATGACCGGTTTGCCATCACTAAAAACCTCGGCTTTCTCGAACGGTCGGGAGAAACGGGCGGCGAAGTAGAGAGGCCGCTCCTTCGCCCAGCCGCTGACGAGATGATAGCCGGTCACCGTGGAATCATCTTCGATCCGGAGGTGCGACCAGATCACTTTCCATTTCTTCCCGCTCAAGACATGCTGGAGATCGATCAGGATCGAGGCCCGGTCGGTGGCCGGAAAGGTCATCCGCATCATCCCGGCGCGCTCGCCGGCAGTGAGCTCGACCGTCGTCTGGGGCTTCTGGAGTTTCACTTTGTAGTAGCCGGCCGACGCCGTTTCCTCGGTGTGTGAGTAGCCGGACAAATAGCCAGAGTCAGCCACGCCCTTGGTGCCCGAGGAGAGCTTGGGCTCGCCAGTCTGCGGAACGAAGAGGAAGTCACCGAGATCGGGGATTCCGGTGCCGCTTAGATGGGTGAGGCTGAATCCGAAAATGGTCGGATCGGAGTATTCGTAGCCCGAGGCAGTTTCCCAAAGCTCCTTCTCCGTGTCGGGACTTAGCTGCACCATGCCGAAGGGCGCGGACGGGCCGGGATACGTATTCCCTTCGCCCTGCGTCCCGACGAGCGGGCGCACGTAATCGGAGAGCCGCTCCGCCGGCGCCACGCCGGCTGTGACGAGGATAAGACTAAAAATGAGGCAGATTGTTTTCACCAGGTTCTCCTGAGGGGATGAGCCTCCGTATTAAAGACCACTTTATCAAAAGCCAGCGTGTCGGGTGGCGCAAAGAGCAGGTAAAAGTATTTGAAAGTTTCAGCGAAAACAAAGCTCTCCATTTCGTCGCGTT
>JBDUAH010000286.1:0-3463 GCA_040004745.1 Chthoniobacterales bacterium
CTGGAAGACGCAATACGAAGTGGGCTGGCCGATCATGAAGAAATACGGCTACCCTTTTACGCTCTTCATCTATACCGAAGGCGTGAAGGGGATGAAATACGGTGGCGGCGCGGCCATGAGCTGGGAAATGCTGGCGGAAATGCGGGATGCGGGAGTCGATATCCAAGCCCACTCCGCGACGCACCAGGATCTGCGCAAAGCCTACGACAAGGTGCAAAAGAAGAAACTCAATCCCGAGGAATATCAGGAGTGGTTGAAGGCGGAGATCATCGACTCGAAAGAATTGCTTGAGCAGAAACTCGCCATTCGCGTGAACTGCTTTGCCGTCCCATTCGGCTACGTCAATGATGTCGTGCGCGATTTCATCATGAAAGCGGGTTACGAAGCGCTTTTCACCGTTTACGGGCAGCACCTCGGCTACACGTCGCTGGACAATTCGTTAGGCCGTTACCTCATGGAAGGGAACAAGCCGAAAGTCTTCAGCGACGCTTTGAACTTTGGCAGCTCGGCCGGGACGGGCGCGGCGCCGGTGGCGGAAGTCGCCAAGGGCGGACTCGGCGCCCAGCCGGCCGACGGCTCGACCATCAACACTTCGCTGCCGCTGATCAAAGCTAACCTGGCCAGCATGGGTGAGATCGACAAGGGCAGCGTGCAGATGCGGGTGAGCGGGCTCGGGTTGGTGCCGGCCAGCTTCGATGAGAAGACGAAGATGATTTCTTATCAGGTCACGCAAAAGCTGCGCGACAAGACTTGCACCGTGCTGATCAGCGCTAAATCGGGCGGTAAAAAAGTGGAAGCAACCTGGACTTTTACGATCGATGAGGCTGGGTCTGGAAGTGCGGCGCCGGCTTCACCTGCCGCAGCCGTGCCAGCGACATCTCCAGCGAAAAAATAAGCGGCGAAGCAGGGATCGGTGGCCGGCTAATCGGCGCTGCGGCTCACTGATAAAATTACTATGCCTGAAAACACGTCCTCGGACTTGCCACCGATCATCAAACAGGAACGACGCACCGCGCCTGCCATCGCTCCACAGGCCTTGGCTTTTCACGAGGGCAACGTCTGGATAAGCTCGCGCGATCTCCGCCGCGTTTACGTGATCGATCCGGCGAGTTGGAAAGTGCGAGAAGAGTTTGAAGTGCCGGGAATTCCGTGGGCTGCCGTTTCGGTCGGCGACGCACTCTGGTTCACTTTGGGAGAAGGCGAGAACGATGATCGCTATCTGCGCCACTACGTGCCGGGCCAGGGCTTCAGCACGCGCGCTCCGATCGCCTGCCCCGACTTCACCGGCTCGTATCTTAGTTTCGAGGGGGAATTTCTCTATCTCAGCCAATGGTATAAGGGGCTCATTCTGCGCCTAGACCAGGAAGGCAAAACCCTTCGCGAATTCGACGTTGGGATGGAAATTTGCGGCCACACCATCGTGGACGGCGTCTTCTATGTGCTGCGCGGCACCGAAGCCGGCGATGAGTCCTGGCGCATCTCGCGCTTCGATCCATCCGAATCGAATCCGACGGTGGTAGACCTTGCGGCGGTAACCTTCCAAAGCCGTTCGCTCGCCTTCGATGGGCAGAGCTTTTGGTCGAACCATCGCGCGGCTGACCAGACGGTGTCCTTCCATCTGCCGTAATTCCGCCGACTTTCCCATTTCCGCTCGGCGGGTAGATTCTCGCCATGCTTCACCTCATCCTGATCGATCAGGAACCGCTCCGCCGTTCCGCAGCCGCGGAGTGCGCCGAGGCGATGGCGTGTCTGGAAGAAGCACGCGCCGGCTGGCACCGCTTCGAGCGCGAAGACAAGCCCGCCTTTGCTCGCTGGCGCGCGCGCGAGTTCGGTGCGCTCTTGAGCAAGGCGCGCGATGTGGAAGTGAAGATCCGCGACTGCCAGACGCTGGTGCACGAAGTGGAGATGGAAATGCGGCGCGGCTTTCAGGATGCGCGCAGCGCCTACCAGCGGGTGATGTTTCGCCGCGAAAATCCCGGGGTGGCGCGGGAGGACGAGCCAGATCCGCCGCCCCCCGACCCCCGGAGCCCACGGCCGGTGACTGATTTCGAAAAAGAGGCGCTCTTTCAGGAGTGGGTGCAAAAATCTCTCGGCACCAATCCAGACAAGATGGATGACGAGGCCTACGAGACGACGTTCGCGGCCTTTAAGAGCCACATGTTCCGCCCGCCGGCCGAGGAAACCGGGCCGCGGAATTTTTCCCGCCCGCGCGCCCAGGAGAAGGTGATCGAAGACGAGGAGGACGACGACGAACCCGCGCTTCCGGTCGATGCGCGCGTGAAAGAGCTTTATCGACGACTCGTTAGGCGATTGCACCCTGATCTGCGCGCGGATCGTAAGGCTGCGGTCTCGGCCTTGTGGCACGAAGTGCAGGAAGCCTATCTGGCGGGCGACGTCGCGCGGATGGAAATCCTGCTCGCGCTCAGCGACATCGCGGCAAATCACATGGACGACGCCCGAAGCCTCGCGCAGATGCGCGCCGTCCTCGCCGAGCTGGAAAGAGCGCTGGGCGCTTTGGAAAAGAGTCTGCTCGAAGCCGAACGCGAAGACGCATGGAACTTTGCCCGGCGCGGCCCGGCAGGCGACCTGCGGCTGCGCGTAGAGAGACAGCTAAAATCCGATCTTGCCCAGCGCGCCATGCGTCTCGATTTGCTGGCACGCACCATCGCTGCCTGGGCCGCGGGGCCGGTCGCTAACCGCCACGTTGCCGTCCGGCGCTCACCGCAGTTCGCTTAATTCGCGTCAGCGCAGACCCGCTGGCGACAACATTTGACCGCATTTTTCGTGAATCCTATTTGAACGTCAGGGTCACGACAGTGGTCACCGTGCGATGCAGATATTTTTCGGCTCGGTGAAGAAATGGAGCGCTTCATTGCCGCCTTCGCGGCCAACGCCGCTTTGTTTCATCCCGCCGAAAGGGACGCGCAGGTCGCGCACCAGCCAACAGTTCACCCAGACAGTGCCGGTATTAATTTGTTCTGCGACACGATGGGCGCGGTTCAGATTTTGCGTCCAGACGGTGGAAGCGAGGCCGTATTCGGTGTCGTTCGCGTAGCCGATCACCTCTTCTTCGCTGTCGAACGGCGTGATGGAGATGACGGGGCCGAAAATTTCCTCGCGGTTGGTGCGACAACCGACCGGCAGATCGGTGATCACCGTCGGCGGGAAGTAGAAACCGTCTCGGCAGCGTTCGTTAGGCGGTTCCGGCGCTTTTCCACCGAGTGCAATCGTGCCGCCTTCCGCTTGCGCGAGGTCGACGTAGAACTTCACTTTTTCCAACTGCGATTTGGAGACGATCGCGCCTTGGTCCGTCGTGGCCTCCAGCGGATCGCCCACCTTAAGCTTGCCAGCCTTGGCGACGAAGCGATCGACGAAATCTTGGTAAGCAGGGCGCTCGACGAAAACGCGCGAACCGCAGAGGCAAACCTGTCCCTGATTGGCAAACGATGAGCGCAGGCTGCCA
>JBDUAH010000287.1:0-3461 GCA_040004745.1 Chthoniobacterales bacterium
ACATCCCGCGGCAAGTCGCACAGATCTTCCCGCCCGCGGTCAACGTCCCCTCGACCGTCGCGCGCGTCGCGGTGGACTCCACCACCTTCGCGGAAAGAGAAACCAGGCCATCAGTTGGCGTCGGTCGTAAAAGCCTGATCGCATAATCCGCCGTCACCGTGCACGGCGGATGATCCTCCCCCGCCGCTTTCATCAAGTGATACGCGGCCGTCCAGTTGCAGTGACAATCCAACAGCGTGCCGATGATGCCACCGTTCAAAACACCGGGGAACGCCTCGTATTTCGTTTCCGGTTTCCATTCCGCCACGACTTCATCATCACCGCGCGGAACGCTGCGAATGCGCAAACCTTCCGCGTTCGATGGCCCGCAACCCCAACAGGCGTTGGCCGGAGCGTAACGCTCCTGTAAAGACTGATCCGCGTGCTCCACGACTCGTTAGGACACTGCCTTATACGGCCGCTCTTCCGGTCCGACGTAGATCGAACGTGGACGGATGAGTCGGTTATTATCGTGCTGCTCGGTCACGTGCGCGCACCAACCGGCCACGCGCGAAACGGCAAAGATCGGCGTGTTCAATTCCGATGGGAACCCGAACATCGTGAAGACTGGCGCCGCGTAGAGATCCACGTTCGCGCACAATCCCTTCTCGCGTTCCATCGTCGCTTCGAGCTTCTCGCAAATCGGCACCCAATTTTCCTTGCCGCTGCGCTGCCCGTAGTCGCGCGCTATGTCGCGCATGATGGGCACGCGCGAATCGCCTTCCTTATAAACACGATGCCCGAAGCCCATGATCTTCGCCTTCTTCGCCAGCGCATCCATCATCCACTTCTCCGCGTTCTCGGGCGTCTTGATTTCATCGAGCATCTTCATCGACTCCTCGTTAGCCCCGCCGTGCAGCGGCCCCTTCAACGTTCCGCAAGCGGACGTCACAGCGGCATACATGTCGGATAACGTCGAAGCCGTCACCCGCGCGGCAAACGTCGACGCATTGAAATCGTGATCAGCGTAAAGAATGAAAATTGTGTCGAGCATCCGGATCTGCCACGTCTCCGCTTTCTTGCCCGTCAGCTTGTAGAGGAAATTGCCCGCATGCGTCAGACTGTTGTCGTCAGCAATGACCTCCTGCCCGTGGGCGATGCGCCAGGAATCCGTGATCAAAGTCGAGACACGCGCGATCAGGCGGATCGATTTCCGCACGTTCGCCTCGTGCGAATGATCGTTCAGATCCTGATCGAATCCCGCCAGCATCGACACGCCCGTGCGCAGCACATCCATCGGATGCATCGTCTTCGGCAGCAGGCGCAGCATGTCCGTCACCGGCTCCGGCAGCGTGCGTTCCGCCGCGATTTGCTTCCCGAAATCCATTAACTGCTGCGCGTTCGGCAACTCGCCGTTGAGGAGCAAATAAGCGACCTCCTCGAAGTTCGCCTGCTTCGCCATTTCGTGAATGTCGTAGCCGCGATACATCAAGCCGGCGTTGGGATCGACCCAGCAAATCGCTGTTTCCCCGGCGACGATGCCGGCGAGTCCTGGGCTGTACGGTGGTTTGGTTTCGGTGCTCATAAAGTTATTTGGTTGGGTCGTAGTCTAGCAGCTCATAGAGCTCTTTCCGAGTTTGCATCCGATCGAGCCAGCCCTCCTGCGTTCCGCTTCTCTTCAAATCGCGCAGCATTTGCCCGGCGGCAAACATCGTCACTCGAAACGCTGTCTGCGGATAGATCACCATCTTGTAACCGAACTCCGTCAACTGCTCGAGTGTGAGGAGCGGGCTCCTGCCGAACTCCGTCATATTCGCGAGCAGCGGCGCTTTCACTGCCTTCGCAAAATTGCGGAACTCCTCTTCGTTCTGCAGCGCTTCGGGAAAAATCGCATCCGCCCCCGCGTCGAGATAACTCTGCGCGCGCTTCACCGCCTGGTCGAAACTCTCCACCGCGCGCGCATCCGTCCGCGCGATGAGCAGAAAATCCTTGTCCCGCTTCGCCGCAGCAGCGGCCGAGATCTTCTCATTCATCTCCTCTACGGAAACGAGCGACTTGCCCGCGAGATGTCCGCAGCGTTTCGGGAATTCCTGATCTTCGATATGGCAACCGGCGAGTCCCGCACGCTCAAATTCCTGGATCGTCCGTGCCGCGTTTTCCGCGCCGCCGAAACCCGTATCCGCATCCACGATGCACGGAATCTTCACCGCTCGCGCCACGTAACCAGCGAGTTGTGCCACTTCCGTCAATGTTAACAACCCGACGTCCGGCACACCCGCCGTCGCATTGCACAAACCCGCGCCGCTAATATATACCGCCGGAAATCCCGAGCGCTCCACCATCCGCCCCATGGACGCGTTGAACACGCCCGGCATCGGCACGCAGCCGTTCTCAATCAAGCGGCGAAGTGTTGCGGCTGCCGTCATTTATTAGGCATCTCCAGAGACTTCATGATCGCCGACACATCCGTCGCCTCATCGAATTTCCACCCGAGTTCCATCACCTTATCCGCCCCATTCTTGCCAATCTTCGGCGCGGACAGATTCAAGAATTTCCCTTCCAGCTGCTTATCCGTTAGCCGGTTGTTCGCGTTCCCGAGCGGGAAATCCACCCGCTTCGTCAGCGTCGTCCCATCCGCCAGCGTCACATGCACGATATTGGCGACCGCGTTCGCGTACAGCGCCGTCAGCTCATCGTTCCGCTCCACCTTCACATTCTGGAGAAACGAAATAATCCCCGTCTCCGTGAAGCGCTTCGGAGCGAATTGCTTGTCCGTCACCTCGCCATCGATCAGCGCCACGGCCGTGATATACGGCAGACTGTGATCCGCCGTCTCGCGCTCTCGCGGGCACCATTTCTCCGGCTCGCTCCCGATGATATCCACCGATGCATCATGCGACTCGATCACCATCGACTTCACCTGCTTGAGATCCGAAATCTGATTCCGCAAATGCAACGCCGCCTCGATCGCGCTCTGGCTGTGATACTCCGCCGGCCAATACTTGATCGAGGTCTTCAAAATCATCGACGCCGGCCCCTCGCCCGGCATCGCCTCCGCCGTCTTCGTGAAAATCTGCGTCAAATCGCCTAACGACACGCCAAGCTGCTTCTCGAACCCCATTTGCCCTTCGAAAATCGGCGCTGGCCCCGTCATGCCCGCGCGCGCCAAGAGCGCCGAGTAAACGCCATGTCGTGCTGCATTCGCGAAGGCCACACCCTTCCAGTGCGAGAGCTCACCCACGCGCGACTGCCGCATCCCCATGCCGGCGACGCCCGCGATGTTAATCGCGTGCCGCGTCCGCTCCGCATCCAGCTTCATCAATTTCGCGCAAGCCAGTGCCGTCGAAAACGCCCCGTAAGTCGGATGATCCCACCCCTTCGCGCGAATGCTCGCCGCATCGCACAACCTGCACTGCACTTCATAAGCGATCGCCGTCGCCAAAATGATTTCCTTGCCCGTCGCGCCCACGCTCTCCCCGATC
>JBDUAH010000288.1:0-3448 GCA_040004745.1 Chthoniobacterales bacterium
AAGAGATCCAAACGCGCCGGGTAACCCCGCGATCGTCGTGACGGTGTAAGGCTCGTCGGCTCGCTGCGCGAAACACGTTACCGTTAAAAACATTAAGCTGGCCGCGACAAGGAAGCTGCGCCTCGCTCCCGCGGCCGGCGAGACAGGGTATGGCTTGGCCCTGATCGAACGGCTAAGACGGACGCCGCGCAGCGAAGAGGAAAGCATTTTCATAAAACGAGCGGAATAATGGCAGCTATCACGATTTTTTTCTAGGTATAAAGTAGGTAGGCTTCTATTCCTAGAGCCCGGCTCTCCTTCGCAGGGTCCCCCGGAGACGAGTGTCGATCCGAGGCGACACGGTCTTTCGAGTTCGAATTCATGAGGCGAATTGCGCCTTCCGGCCCACAGTGATAAAACCTCCCGGGCCGCTTCCGTTGATGGCCCACCACTCAAATGGTCGGCAAAATTCTCATCCCGGAAATCAAGAGCCTGATCGATGCGCGCAGCTTCGGCGCGTTGCGCGAGCTTTTTTCCGATTGGCCGCCAGCGGATGTCGCGGAGGTGATTCTCGATATGGAGGAGGGCGATCAGGTGATCATCTTTCGCGTGTTGCCGCACGATCTGGCGGCAGATGTTTTCGAGTATCTGGACGTGGATGCGCAGCAGCAATTGCTGCGCGGGATGGCGCAGGAACAGGTGGTCGGGATCTTGAACGAGATGTCGCCGGATGATCGCACGGCGTTGCTGGAGGAGTTGCCGAGCGCGGCGGCGCGGCAGTTGATCCAACTGCTCACACCGGAGGAGCGGCGGATCGCGCAATCGCTCCTCGGGTATCCGGAGGACAGCGTCGGGCGTTTGATGACGCCAGATTTTATCGCGGTGCACGCGGACTGGACGATCAAGGAAGTGCTCGACTACGTACGCGAGAATGGGCGTGATTCGGAGACATTAAACGTGATCTACGTGGTCGATGAACGGGGTAAGCTGCTCGACGATCTGCGCATTCGCGAAATCCTGCTGCAGCCGCTCGCCACCCTGGTGAGCGATTTGATGGACGAAAACTTTGTCGCCTTGCGCGCGGCCGATCCGCAGGAAGACGCGCTCAACGTTTTCCGGAAATACGATCGCACGGCTCTCCCGGTGGCGGATTCCAATGGCGTGCTCGTCGGAATGGTGACGATCGACGATATGCTCGACGTCGCCGAGGAGGAAGCGACCGAGGACATCCAGAAATTCGGCGGCATGGAGGCGTTGGAGGATCCGTATATGCGCGTGCCGTTGCTTTCGATGGTGTCGAAACGGGCGCCATGGCTGGCGGTGTTGTTGGTGGGCGAGATGTTTACCGCAACCGCGATGGCCTATTACGAAACCGAAATTGCGAAGGCAGTCGTGCTGGCGGTTTTCCTGCCCATGATCATTTCCAGCGGCGGCAACTCGGGCTCGCAAGCGTCGACTCTGATCATTCGCGCCATGGCACTAGGCGAGGTGACGTTGCAGGATTGGTGGCGGGTGATGCGGCGTGAGGTGAGCGCCGGGACGCTGCTTGGACTGGTCCTGGGAGTCATCGGCACGTGCCGCGTGGTTTTGTGGTCGGTAATCGGAGAACGCTATCTGCACCATCCCGTGTATGGCGAACATTGGGGATTAGTGGCGGCGACGGTGGGCATCACACTGTTCAGCGTCGTGCTTTGGGGCTCGATCGCGGGCTCGATGTTGCCGTTCGCCTTGCGGCGCGTCGGGCTTGATCCTGCGACTTCGTCTGCTCCATTCGTGGCCACGTTGGTGGACGTGACGGGCGTGATTCTTTACTTCAGCATCGCGCTGCTCATTCTGCGCGGTTCGATGCTATAGCCAGCGTCCCCGCCCACGCGAATCAGGTCTCGATCGAGACCCACTCGTTCCGCTTTCGCGAATCAGCCACCGCCTGGACGACGCGCATGTATTTCACGCCATCCTCGAAATCAGGGTGCGGCCGATTCCGACCGCGCGACTTCACCGCAGCGATGAAGTCATCTTCCACCGTCCAGCCGCCCGCCAGTTCCTTCGTCAACTCCACCTCGTGCAGCGCGCGATCACCCACTTTGCCCGCCTTGATCACGTCCGTGCCGAAGTCGTAGGTCATCGACCCGAAATCGCCGAATACCTGCAGTTCGTCGCCCGCAGCGAGCGCACTGATGCCGCTAAATTCGAGCACGCCCTCGGCGCCGTTGGCGAAGGTGCAGAGGATCGTGAGCAAATCCGGCACCTGCACTTCGTATCCCTGCCGCACTTCGAAGATCGTCTTCCCGCGCGCATAGACACCGGTGATATCTCCCAACCAGCGCTGCAACACTTCCACGTAAATTCCGAGCGCGAGCACATTCAGCCCGCTGATCTCGATCCGCTGCCGCCAATGCGCTGGCGCCTCCGCGTTCAAGTACGCACCCGTCATACATTTCAAACGGATGTGGTGCGGCTGACCGACATAGTTTTCTGCGAGCAGCTTTTTCACCAGCAAATCGCCGCGCAACCCAAACGGCGGCGGGCAAAGCATCGTGACCAATTCAGGAAAGCGCCGCGCCGTCGCCAGCATCTCTTCGGCTTCCGCGAGATCCATCGCCATCCGCGCCTGACAGAAAACGTGCTTCCCGGCTTCCAGCGCGGAAACCGTCACCGCGGAATGCATATAGGGCGGCGTGCCGATCCACACGATATCGAGCTCCGGCATGGCGAGTAGATCGGCCCAATTCTGCAGTGGAATCGCGTTCGGCACGTTCTCATCGCAGAATTTCAGCGAGCTTTCATAGGTCGAATTGGAGACGGCGATGATCTCGACTTCGGGATGCTTTTTGAGCGCGGGCAAATGCCGATCGCGCACGATGTCCCCGGCGCCGATGATTCCGATGCGAAGCTTATGATTGGAGCGAGCCATGATGAGAGAGATTTTGTCAGCGACCAAGCCCATTAGACGCGGGCTGGCGGAACTGAGCAAGCTTTGACCGCGACAAGCGGGGGGCGTTCAAATCCGAGCGTTTCTGTCCCAACGCCCTGCTCCACCAGGCAATGACAGAGGATGGTCCTCCAATAATGTCGCTGCGACTTAAAAGTCGTCGCGCGTCAGAAACGCGTAGGAATCGCTTGACCCGGCATAGGGTGGCTGCCAGCTTACGCGACTCTTTTTCCAGGAGTCGTTTTTATGTCAAAAGTTTGCAGCATTACAGGAGCAAAGGTTTCACGCGGAAGCATCATTCATCGTCGCGGTATGGCGAAGAAGAAGGGCGGCGTGGGCCGGCACGTGACCAAAAATGTGCCTCGCACCTTCACCCCGAACTTACATGAGCATCGTGTCTGGGTGCCGGAGTTGAAGAAGTATGTCCGGGTAAAAGTGACCGCGCGCGCGATGAAGACGATCAATAAAAACGGCGCCTACGTAACCTTGAAAAAGGCCGGCCTCGTTTCCGCGCGGAGCTAATTGCGCCTTGTTAGG
>JBDUAH010000048.1:0-11590 GCA_040004745.1 Chthoniobacterales bacterium
GAGGACGCTGAGGAGGACGGTGCCGGCCATGAGGAGGATCGCCTTGATGATCTGCACCCATGTGGTGGCGAGCATGCCGCCGAAGACGACGTAGGCGATCATGAGGACGCCGACTCCGGTGACGGCGGCGTTGAAGCTGATGCCGCTGTCCTTGAGGAGAAGGGCGACGAGGATGCCGGCGCCGACCATCTGGGCAATCATATAGAACGTGCTGACGGTGAGGGTGGAGAGGGACGCCATGGCGCGCACCGGGCGCGGGTGCAGGCGGTAGGCGAGCACGTCGGCCATGGTGTACTTGCCGGCGTTACGCAGGGGCTCGGCGACGATCAGGAGGACGGTGAGGTAGGCGACGAGGAAGCCGACGGAATACATGAAGCCGTCGTAGCCATTGAGCGCGATCATGCCGGCGATGCCGAGAAAGCTGGCGGCGCTCATGTAATCGCCGGCGACGGCGAGGCCGTTCTGCCAGCCGGTGATGCGGCGCCCGGCGGCGAAGTAGGCGCTGGAACCGCTGGAGCGTTTCGCGCTGAGGTAGGTGATGACGAGCGTGGCGGCGACGAAGCCGAGGAACATGATGAGGGCGACGTTCATTTCTCCCTCCTCTGATTCGTAATCGTGCTCGCGCTCCAGCTCGCGCTCGAACCGACGCGAATTCGAGCGCGAGCGCGAGCACGATTACGATCGAGAAAAATCATCGGCCGGTGCTCCCGATGATGGCGCGCGCTTTGCGATCCCAGCCGGCGGCCTTCACGACGTAGAGCGCGGCGAGGCCCCAGGCCATGGCGAACTGGGAGAGGGCGAAGAGGTAGGCCCAATTCACCTCATGCCAGACTTTCCGCTCCATCAACTCCGGGTGATAGCCAACGAGATAGGGCAGCGCGAAGTAGTAAACGAGGAAGAACATGGTGGCGGGGATGATAAAGCGGCGCTTCGCCTTCAGGAGATCTTTGAAAGCAACCGAGGCGGCGATTTTCGACCAGTCGGCCAGGGCGCGGTCTTCATCGGCGGTGCGTTCGTGCGCAGGTTTGGGCTCGGCGCGTGAGACGCGAGCAACGTCGCTCGGCGCGCCGGTGATCGGCGTGGGATCGAGCGGATTTTGCGGATCGTCAGACGGCACGCGTTCTTTATAGAGGCCGACGTTGGAACGACAAGAAAAAGTCTGGCGTAGCCACGTCCCGGTGGGGCGTGCGGAGGAAACGGCAATCTCGCATCGGAGTCGTCTCTGTTCTCTGCGCCGATCTCGCACGTCCCGCAGGGACGTGGCTACACCGGCTAGACGGCAGGACGCGCCGGCAAGAGCGGAGTGCTTCCAAGCCACGCACGGGCGTTTAGGGAAACGCCCGTCCTTGAACATATCAAAATGAAAAGCCCGCCGGGCGCGCCTCGGGAGGCAGGTTAAGAACCCGGCGGACTTTCCCCGGCCGAATCTGCGTGCGGCGCAGATGGTCGAGAGTGAAATTTATGCGAGAAAGAAGGCGCTTCTGGCGCTAGACGATCTCGGGCGCGAAAGAGCGCCACTCGTTAGATGCGGACGATATTGAGATCGAAATTGTTGGTAGAGGACGCTGGCGCAGTGCACCGGTTCGTCACTTGGAGGACGCTAGTTTGAACATCGGACTCGTCGTTATCGTTATCAGTGTCTCGGTCGGATTCAGCCGCATCGTTGGCGTCCTCTTCCTGTTTTGTGACATTTGGCGCCAGTGCGGGCAGGTCTTTTTGCTCGAGCTTCTCGAAACGGGCGCGCACTTCCGGCGGCATTTTATCGAGTTCTTCCTTGGTCTCGACCGGGCCACTATAGACGAGACGACCCTGCGCGTCCTTCGCGGTGAGGATTTTCTTCCCGGAGACGTTCTCAAGTTTCAGCTCGCCCTGGTCGTCGTGATAGACGATCTGCGCGCGATCCATATCGATGCGGGTAGTCTTCAAAGCGCCGTTCTCGCGGCGGGTGACGCGGAACTGCCGTGCGGCATCGCGCGCTGCGCGGGCGGCTTCACGCGCGGCTTGGCGGGCGCCCCGTTGTGCTTCCTGCGCTCCACGCTGGGCTTCCCGCATGCCTTCGTGGGCCTCGCGTTGCGAGTCGCGGACCTGGTTTTGGGCGTCGCGAGCTTGCGCACGCACTTGTTCCATCATGGCGTTCTGGTCGAAACTGCTGAAGTCCATGCTGCGGAGTTTTTCGCCGAGCGCTTCCATCTTCTGCTCGAACTCCGGCCCGAGGTTGAAGCCGAAGTTCTTGCCGTTTTTCCAATGGCGCATGTTGTTGTTGCGGCGCTGCGGCACTTCGCGTTTTCCGAGTTTGGCGTTCAACTTCGTCTCGGCGCCTTTGCGGAGGACGGTTAATGAAACGTTCGTGCCTTCGGCATTGCTCCGGACCAACTTCGCGAGCTGATCGGGCTCGGTCAGAATTTGATCGTTATACATCTTCAGGATGTCGTTTTGTTGGAGACCAGCGGTGGCAGCAGGACCGTTCGGGACGACGTAATCGACGACGAGGCCGAAGCCTTTCGCGAGGCCGAGTTGCTCGGCGACGACGGTGGGCACTTCCGACGTTTCGACTCCGAGGAAGGTGATCGCCACTTTCGGTGCGTGCGAATCGTTATCGTCATCGTCGTCGGCATCTGGTTTGGGTGGAGTCAGCGGCGTGACCGGAGTGGCCGGCGTCGCAGGAATGGCCGGCGTGGCTGGCGAGGGCGGAGCGGGTGGATTTTGAGCAAAGCCGAAAACCGGAAAAAGGCTGACGGCGGCAAGCATGACTAGTGTTTGTGTTTTCATGGTGATGTATTGGTTAGGGCTGGGAAATCTATTGGCCGGCGGCGGGAATAAGTTCGACTTCCTCGGTCGGATACGAGACACGGAGCGAGGCGCCGCTATTGGCATCGCGCCATTGCAAAGTCTCCCGCGAGCGGGCGCGGAGACGGCGCATTGGTTGCTCCCCGTTGCCGGGGAAAACGAGGCCTTCGTCGCGCTTTCCGTAGACGACACGGGTGACGCCTTCCGGCACGTAGCTGCGGCGGGGAGTGGAGACGACGCGCTGAGCGGCCATCGGCGTCGAGGTGGCGATGGTCGGTTGAGCGGGTGCAGTTTGCTCCACATTGGGACGAGTGAGGAGAAGAACTGCGGCAGCTGCGGCAGCTGCACCGAGCCCGAGCGAGAGCCAATTCCAGCGCGCCTTCGCGGGCTGCGGCAAGACGCCGGCGGAGGGAGTTTGCCGTAAAGCCTGCTCGACGCGGGTGGCCAGGTGCGCAGACGGTGCGGCGGGGCGGAGATGTTTTAGTTCTGTTTCCAGTTCCGAAAAGTCATTCATGGCTGACGAGATTTTTCTTTAAGGCATTAATCGCGTAGCGATAACGCGAGGCGGCCGTGTTTTGCGAAATACCGAGGACCGATCCGATGTCGACAAACGTGAGCTCGTTCCAGATTTTCATGACGAGGACCTCGCGTTGCTCCGCAGGCAGGCCATCGACGGCGCGGGCGAGCGCCTGCTGAGTGTCGGTGGTGGAATCAAAGTGCGGTTCGACAGCTTGATCAGCGTCCGCCACTGCGGTGGCCTCGCGCCGGGCACGGCGGGCGTCGCGCCGGAGGAGATCGAGCGAGATGGATCGGACGGTAGCGAAAAGGAGGGCGCGGTTTTGAATCGAATGCTGCTGGCGCCAAAACTTAACGAACGCTTCCTGGACGATGTCCTCTGCGTCCGCACTGGTGCGGACGAACTGGCGCGCAAACAGAACAAGCCCGGGCGCGGCTTCGGCGAAGCAAATTTTCCAGTCTTCATGTGTGGCGACATTCTCCATGACCTCTTTACGGTCTTTAATAACGAGACGCCGCCAACCGCGGGTTTTGTCTAATGCGTCCGATTTTTCTCTGACCGCGAGTCCACCTTCGCCAAAGGCTACGGCGGGACAGGTGGACGGTTGATTGCTCATTCCTCCTGTGCAGACGCCGCGAAACGACTAATTTGTCTGACGCGATGAAAGTTTTTTGCCGGCTCTTTTTGATCGCATCGATCGCATCCGCGTTCGGCGCCGAGGAATGCGATCCGCAGGCGACGGCGCAGGCGATGATGGAGAACGAAGCCAAGTTCGTCGCCATGGGACAGGAACAGAGCGCGCGCGCGGCTTCCCTGGCCTACCTCGCGGACGACGCAATCATGTTCGAGCCGGGCCCGGTGAACGCGAAGAAAACTTGGACAGCGCGTCCGGAAGGCGGGCTCTCGCTAAAATGGCATCCGACGTTTGCGGCGATGGCGCGGAGTTGCGATCTCGGGTTCACGACCGGCCCAGCGGAATGGCGCAGGGCGAAGGAAGACGAAAAGCCGCTCGGCTACGGACATTACCTTTCGATCTGGAAGAAGCAGAAGGATGGCCAATGGAAGGTGATCGTGGATGTGGGCGGCGCAGTGCCATCGGCGCAGAAAGTGGAAGACGAAGTGCAGATTTCCGTCACCGATGCGAAGGCGCCGCTGACCACGAAAGAAACGGCGGAGAAGAAATTGCGCGCGGCGGAGAAGTGGTTCGCGGAGACGGCGAAGACGGATTCTACGTCAGCGTTGATCGGGTCGAGCAGCGAAGATGTTCGCGTGCATCGAGAGGGCGTGTTTCCGGCGATCGGCCGGAAGTCAGCGACCTTGATGCTCAGCGTGCGTCGCGGGAAATTAAAGAATGAGAAGCTCGGCGGCGATATGAGCGCGGCTTGCGATCTGGCGTATCACTACGGCAAATACACGCTCGATCTAAGCCAGAAGACTGAGAAAGGCTACTACCTACAGATTTGGCACACCGACGCCGCTGGCGCTTGGAAAATCCTGGTGGATTACCAGTCGCCGCTCGGGCCAGAGATTAAGACGATTAGCGAGTAATGGAGCCGACCCCCTACGCGCCCCGCATTCCTGCCTATCTCCTTCCCACCGGCCTCGACGGCATTGCCGAACGGCTTCGCCTCGGGCCTCGCCTGCATCCGAGCGCATTCGTGGCGTCCAACGCTATTGTGGTGGGCGATGTCTCGTTAGGCGAGGACACGAGCGTCTGGTATGGCGCCGTCCTCCGGGGCGACATCAATCGCATCGTCATCGGAGCGCGCTCGAACATTCAAGATTGCGCCGTCGTTCACCTGTCGGACGACTATTCGGCGATCGTCGGCGAACTCGTTACCGTCGGCCACAGCGCCATCATTCACGCCTGCACGATCGACGACGAAGTGCTCGTCGGAATGGGCGCGATCATCCTCGACGGCGCGGAAATCGGTGCGCGTTCCATCATCGGCGCGAATGCGCTCGTCACCGCCGGAAAGCAAATTCCGCCGGGTTCGTTGGTTTACGGCTCGCCTGCCCGCGTGGTGAGTCAGCTCTCCCTCGAAGAGCAGTCCGGCATCAAGAAGTGGGCGCTCAAGTATGTGGCCACCGCCAAATACTACCGCGATCACTACGCTGCCGGTTGAGCCGGCGGGCCGAGCCAACTGACGGCGAGTGCTGTCGCTCGACTCTGGAGGAGAGGCGCGGCATCCTTGATCGCTTGGTCGATGGTTATAGGCGGCACTGCCAACTGCACGACACGATCGAAGAGCGCGAGTGAGTCCGGCGTTGCACTACCGACGATCGCGTAGCAACGCTTGCCGTGTTTTCGCGCGAGGATCGCGACTCCGGCAGGTGCCTTGCCCGCGAGCGTCTGCGCATCCAGTCGTCCCTCCCCTGTAATGACGATGTCGGCCCATCGCACTGCATCCTCGAGTCCCCCGTAATCAGAAACGATCTCGAACCCCGGACGCAGCGTAGCCGACACGAAGCTAAGTAATCCAAAGCCCAGCCCGCCCGCCGCACCTGCGCCCGCCACCTCGCGTTGATCAATCCCGGTCTCCGCCACCACGACGTCCGCGAGCCGCGTTAGAGCCCTCTCCAGAACCTCAAGCTCTTTTGGGGACGCACCTTTCTGAGATCCGAAAACTTGCGTCGCGCCACCGGCCCCGAGGAGCGGGTTCTGCACATCGACCGCGGCGATCATCTCCGGCCAGTCGCGTAACGCCGGGCGGTAGATCCGCGCCAGCTTCAACAAGTCAGAGACCGGACCGCGCAATTCGATCTCGTTCTCGTCGAGAAAACGAAAGCCCAACGCGCGCGCCAAGCCGAACCCGCAATCATTGGTCGCGCTTCCCCCGAGGCCCATGATCACCTTTCTCGCGCCGCTGCGCACGGCATGCAGGAGCAGCTCGCCCGCACCAAATGAGCTGGCCCGCATCGGGTCGCGTTTCTCCGCGGGGATGCGGCAAAGACCAATCGCCTCGCTTGCCTCCAACACCGCTGTCCTGTCTCCCTCCACGGTGGCGAAGCGCGCGGTCACCAATCGGCCGTAGGCATCATGCACCTCACCTTTGTGCCAGCATCCATTGGCAGCTTCACAAATCGCCGCGGCAGTCCCCTCCCCACCGTCGGCCATGGGAAGGATTACGATCTCCGCACCGGTCAGCACAGAGCGCAGCCCCTCCGCAATGTTTTCCGCCACCTCCCGCGCCCCTAACGAGCCTTTGAATTTATCCGGCGCGATCAGGATACGCATCAGCAAAACGATTCCTCACACAAAGGCCACCAAGGACGCAAAGAATTCTTCCTTGGTGAAAACTTCGCGCCATTTCTGTGAGGCTAAGATTTCAGCTTCCGTTCTAAAATTTCGCCAGCGAGCTGCGGATTCGCTTTCCCTTTCGACAGCTTCATCACCTGGCCCTTGAGAAAGTTGAGCGAAGTCGCGTTGCCCGCGCGGAAATCCGCGGCCGGCTTCGGATTCGCAGAGATCACCTCATCACAAAGCGTCTCGATCGCACCGCTATCGCTCAGTTGTTCGATCCCCTTCTCCGCCACAATGGCACACGCGCTGTTTCCACTCGCGAACATTTCCGCAAACACGTCCTTCGCCTGTTTGCCACTGATCTCTCCATCATCGACCAGGTTCACTAACTCATCGACCGCCTCTGCCGAGATCGGGCAATCGGTTATCGTACGGTGGGCGCCCGCGAGCGCGCTTTGCAGGTCGTTTAAGATCCAGTTCGCTACGCTCTTTGGTTTGCGAGCCTTCTTCGCCGCGAGTTCGAAATAACTGGCCAGCGCTAATTCACCGGCCAGAACGCCAGCATCGTATGGGCTTACTTCATACTGCGCGATGAAACGCGCGCGTTTCGCTTCCGGCAATTCCGGCACCCGCGGCCGCACCTCTGTCAAAAGGAACTCACTGCGCACCGGCACCAAATCCGGATCGGGAAAGTACCGGTAGTCGTGCGCCGCTTCCTTCGTCCGCATGAGAAACGTCTCGCCCGCCGCGTCGTCCCAGCCACGCGTTTCCTGCTGGAGCGTCTCTCCGCGTTCGAGCGCGTCGCGTTGTCGGTTAATTTCGTAAGCCAACGCGCGGCGCACGCCGCTGATGGAGTTCATGTTCTTGATCTCGATCTTGGCCCCCAACTCCGATTGCTCGTTAGGCCGGATCGAGACATTGCAATCGCAACGGAGTTGGCCCTTCTCCATGTCGGCATCGCTCACGCCGCCGTAAATCAGGATCTGTTTCAGCGCGGTCAAAAACGCGAAGGCTTCCTCCGGCGATTCGATTTCCGGCTGCGTCACAATTTCCATCAAAGGCGTCCCCGCCCGATTAAAATCAATCCCGGTACTCATCTCGAAATGGAAACTTTTCGCCACATCCTCCTCGAGGTGAATCCGCACTAGCCCCACCTTTTGCTCCGGTCGCGCGATCGTCTTCTGCGCGTCCTTCGGATAGGCCTCATCGTGCAATGGCACCTGCCCCTTTGCGCATAGCGGCAAATCGTATTGCGTAATTTGATAATTCTTCGCCACGTCCGGATAGAAGTAATTCTTCCGATCGAATTTGCAGAGCGGCGCGATCTCGCAGTCGAGCATCAAGCCAGTCAACACCGTCAACCGCAGAGCCTCGTGATTCATCACCGGCAACGCTCCCGGCAGCCCGAGACAAACCGGGCAAGTCCGCGTATTTGGCTCCGCCCCAAATTCCACCGCGCACCCGCAAAACATCTTCGAAAGCGTCTTCAGTTGGACGTGAACTTCGAGGCCAATCGAGGTCAGATAGTTCATGGGGAATGCCTCACACGAAGGACACAAAGGTTCACAAAGGTTTAAAAGGACGCTTTCTCGTCCTGGTCCAAAACACCGTTGATCACCCGTTTGATGCCATGCTTGAGATAGGTCTCTCCAAAATTGATCAATAGACCAAGCTTGAGACCGCTCAAGCGCAGTTGAGTCAGCAACTGCTTCGCGTGCACCGGAGCTACAACTTCGACCGACTTGAGTTCGACGATCACCAGTGCGCCGACGACCAAATCAGCCCGAAATCCTTCGTCAAAAATCAGCCCATCGTACTGGATTCCGATGGGCTTCTGCCGTTCCACCAGGATTCCGCCTTTCCGGAGCTCATGGGCCAGGACCACTTCGTAGACTGATTCCAGTAGTCCCGGTCCCAACTTCGTATGCACGATAAACGCGGCATCGAGCACGTGCTTCGCCACCTCATTCTCCGTCACTTCTCCTCCCCTTTGTGAGCCTTTGTGTGAGGCACCTCTTCGCGTTCCTTCGCCGCGTAGTCGAGCGCCTTGCGGAGATCAAACTTCTTCAAACGCCTCGCCAATTCCGGATCATTGGTCGCCTCAATTAGACGCTCGTCCTGCAGCAATTCCCAAATTCTACCTTGCTCAATCATGCGCGTGACTTGCGGGTCCGCGCGCAAGGCCAATAGCTGCGGCGTCTCGGCCAGTTCCGCCACCCCCGGGTAGGCGAGGAAACGCGAAGCGCTCTCCGGTTTCGCGAACACTTCCCCCACCTTCGCCAGCGTTTGGTAGATGCCGGCCGGCAAAACATCCGTCTGCCTCACGAAGTCACCGACCGATCCGAGTTCGATCGACTTCTTCAGCCGCGCCATCGAGACCGCCAGCGAGCCATCGTCGGTCGGCGGCGGCGCGACTTTACGCTGCCGGACCGTGCGCAGATTCATCTGCGGATCATCCACCGCTACTGGTGGGCCAGGCGTGCTCGCACTCACCTGAGCTTCCGCCAGCGCACCGACCGAGCGGATCCCCGTGATCAAAACCCAAAGAAAAAACAATCCAAAGAAAATGCCCAGCACCGCTCCGCTTACTCCGTAAACGAGACGCACCAATCCAGAGTTCTGCTGCCCAGTCCGCTTGAACAGAATCGTGCCGATCGTATTTACGATTGAATAAACGACCAACGCCAGGATCGCTCCGCCGAGCGCAGAAATGACAAAGTCCGGCACTTTGATCAGCGGCCGTAAAAGCGGCACGAGGATTCCGCCGCCAAAGAGCGCTGCGCTGTAAGCCGCCAGAATCGCGCCGATGCGTACCAGTTGGCGGGGCAAACCCAAACGCCATCCGCGCGCGATCTGAAACAGCATCAGCATCACCGCGAAGGAGACAAAAATCGTCTGCCAAACCGGCGATCCTGAAACAGCAGACGCGCCGGCGGCAGGTGCCGCGCGAAGCGCGGCGAGCAACGCAAATGAGTCAGAAAGCATAAGCACCAACGCGCCTCAAGCGTCCTCTCCTCCCACGCTCTGCGTTTCCTTGGCGTGCACAATCGCCACCGCGCGTTGTCGCAAAAGATGGTCGCACAAAACCAGAAGCGCCATCGCCTCCACCATCGGCACCGCGCGCGGGAGGACGCAGGGATCGTGACGTCCCCGCGCCGCGATCGTCGTTGCCTCGCCTGCGGCAGTGACCGTTTCCTGTTCGCGCGCGATCGTCGCAGTCGGTTTAAACGCCACACGGAAAACGATCTCCTCCCCGTTGCTAATCCCACCCTGCACTCCGCCGGACCGGTTCGACTTCGTCCGCACCCGGCCGTCGCGCATCTCGAACGGGTCGTTATGCTCCGAGCCCCTCATGCGCGTCGCGGCAAATCCGGAACCAATCTCGAATCCCTTTGTCGCCGGCAAACTCAACATCGCCTTCGCGAGGTCGGCTTCCAGCTTATCAAAAACCGGTTCACCCAACCCAGCCGGCACCCCGCGCAACACACATTCGATAATTCCGCCTAACGAGTCACCATCCGCCCGCGCTTGCTCGATCGCCTTCACCATTTTTTCCGCCGACACGGAGTCGGGACAGCGCACCGGGTTCGCCTCAATTCGCTCTCTCGTGACGGTGCCAGTGTTAACATTTGCGGCGACGTCATGGACGCGGGTCACATACGTCATCGCCTCGAATCCAGGGTGAAGAGTGGCCAGGATCTTTTGCGCGACAACGCCCGCCGCCACACGGCCAATCGTCTCTCGGGCGGAAGCGCGGCCGCCGCCCTGCCAATTGCGGATGCCGTATTTCGCTTCGTAAGTGAAATCGGCGTGCGAGGGGCGGAAGATCTCGGCCATCGCTTCGTAGGCCTCAGGTCGCGCGTCTTCGTTTCGCACCACGATGGAAATGGGGGTGCCTAGCGTTTGACCCTCGAAGACGCCGGATAAAATCTCGCATCGATCCGCTTCTTTGCGTTGCGTCACGATGCTGCTCTGACCCGGGCGCCGACGATCGAGTTCGACTTGAATGTCGGCTGCGCTCAAAGCGATGCGCGGCGGGCAACCATCGATTACCACGCCCACGCCGCCGCCATGGGATTCGCCCCACGTCATGATGCGGAAGAGTTGGCCAAAGGTGTTGCCCATCTGGAACGGAGCTTAGCGGGCGACCCAAGAAATCACAATGCGGCTCCCGCTTGTCATCCCGAGCTCGTCGAGGGATCTCCCCGACGCGATGTAGATCACGCTTTCACTGGAACGGTCCATCGAGACCTTCGGCGAGATCCCTCGACACGCTGCGCTGCTCGGGATGACCGGCGCGGAGTCTAAACCGCAGCAAGCGCGGTGCGCAGGTCGTCCTTTAAATCTTCCAGATCCTCCACACCCACCGACAAACGCACGAGCGAATCGGTGATGCCTAACGACTCGCGCGTTTCCTTTGGAATGGAACCGTGCGTCATAATCGCCGGATGATTGACCAGGCTCTCGACGCCACCGAGCGATTCGGCTAACGAGAAAAGATGCGTGTTCTCGAGGAAGCGGCGCGTGCCTTCAATATCCGTGTCGAGAACTAGCGTGACCATGCCGCCGAAGCCGCGCATCTGGCGTTTAGCCAGTTCGTGCTGTGGATGCTGTTTTAGCCCGGGATACATCAGCTTCGCGATCTTCTTCTCGGTCTCGAGCCAGCGCGCGATTTCGAACGCGTTTTGTGAGTGCCGCTCCATCCGCAAGGCGAGCGTCTTCAACCCGCGCAACGCCAGAAAACTGTCGAACGGCCCCGCAATGGCGCCGACGGCGTTTTGCAGGAACTGCATTTGATCGGCGAGTTCCTTGTTCTCTCCCACGACCGCGATGCCACCGACGATGTCGGAATGCCCATTCAGATATTTCGTCGCCGAGTGAATGACCATATCGAATCCGACTTCGAGCGGCCGCTGCGCCCACGGGCTGGCGAAGGTATTATCGGAAACGCTGACCGCGTTCCGCGCTTTCGCGATTTTCGCGACCGCTTCGAGATCGATCAATTTCAGGAGCGGATTGCTCGGCGTTTCCACCCAGACCAT
>JBDUAH010000289.1:0-3406 GCA_040004745.1 Chthoniobacterales bacterium
GCGGCCAGCGCGTTGAGCCTGGGCGCTTGCGCACAGAAGAAAGAGTCGATGGCGACCACGACCAGCGCCAGCACCTACCGGAAGTAGTTCGGTTCAGTTGTCCGCTCCGGATAGCTTTTAAAACTAAGGGCCAGGCCGTTTATCGGTCTGGCCTTTTTTTTGTCCTTGGATCGCGATGGAGCGGCCCGACCATTGTTTCCCTGAAAAAACGGGAGCGGCCCTTCGCGCGAGGGCGCGCCGACTCCAACGTTTCTTCCCTTTCGCGCGCTCATGATTAAGATGCGCCGATGCAATTAGGCGGCCAATCCCTTTCCCTATCCGATCTTGCGCGCGTGGCTCTTGCCGGTGAGGCGGTCGAGATCGTCACGGACGCGCACGAACGGATTCATGCTTCCCGGCGAGTGATCGAGGAAATCACGGCCGGCGACGCGGTCGTTTACGGTGTGAACACCGGCTTTGGAAAACTTTCCGAAGTCCACATCGAGCGCGGCGATTTGCGCCGACTGCAATTGAATCTCGTCCGCAGTCACGCCTGTGGAGTCGGGGCGCCGCTTTCCGAGCCGGAAGCGCGCGCGATGCTGGCCCTGCGGTTGAACGTGCTCGCGCTCGGTTTCAGCGGCATCCGGCTGGAAGTGCTCGAGTTGATGGCGGAATTTTTGAATCGCAGCGTGCATCCGGTCATTCCCGAGAAAGGTTCGGTCGGCGCGAGTGGCGATCTGGCGCCGCTGGCGCATCTGGCCCTGCCGCTCATCGGCGAAGGCGAGGCGTTTTACAAAGGTGAGCGGCTGCCTGCGAGACGTGCGTTGGACAAAGCAGGACTGCGGCCGGTGACGTTGGAAGCGAAGGAAGGCCTCGCCTTGCTCAACGGCACCCAGGCGATGCACGCAGTCGGCGGGTTGGCGCTCTGGCGCGCGAAACGTTTGTCTCGCCTCGCGGATGTCATCGGCGCGATGAGTCTGGAAGCGCTCAAAGGAACGGACACAGCTTTCGATTTGCGAATTCAAAATGCGCGCCCGCACCCTGGCCAGCAGGCAGTGGCGAAGCATCTCTGCTGGCTGCTTCGTGAGAGCGAAATCCGCGAGTCGCATCGCACCGGGGACCCGCGGGTGCAGGATGCCTACAGCCTGCGCTGCATGCCGCAGGTGCACGGCGCGGTGCGCGGCGCGCTCGCGCATGTGGAGGATGTGCTGGCGATTGAATCCGGGTCGGCCACTGATAATCCTCTCGTTTTTACCGACAATGGCGACGTGCTTTCGGGCGGAAACTTTCACGGCGCGCCGCTCGCGCTGGCGCTCGATTACGCGGCCATCGCGCTCACTGATCTGATGAGCATCAGTGAGCGGCGGACGGATCGGTTGATCAATCCGGATACGAGCGAGGGGCTGCCCGCGTTTCTGGCGAAGCGCGCTGGCATGCAATCCGGTTTCATGATTCCGCATGTCGCCTCGGTTGCGCTTTTGAGTGAGGCGAAGATTCTCTCGCATCCGGCGAGCGTGGATAATCTGCCGACGTCCGGCGGGAAAGAGGATCACGTCTCAATGGGAATGACGGCGGCGTTGAAGCTGCGCACGATTGTCGAAAACGCGGAACATTTGTTTGCGATCGAGCTGCTGGTGGCGGCGAGCGCGCTGGAATTTCGCCGGCCGTTAAAGGCGGGGCTCGGGGTGGAGGCGGCCTTTGCGAAATTGCGCACGCTGGTGCCGGCGCTGGACGATGATCGGGCGATGTCGGGTGACATCGCGCAGGTGGCGGCGGCGATTCGCGCCGGAGAGTTCGATAGCGAAACGGAAAAATTATGAGCGGTAAACGAGTGATCCAGGCGCCTCGCGGCATGGAGTTGAGTTGCAAAGGCTGGCAGCAGGAAGCGGCTCTAAGGATGCTGATGAACAATCTCGATCCGGATGTGGCGGAGGACCCGGACCGGCTGATTGTTTACGGCGGGACCGGGCGGGCGGTGCGCAGTTGGGAAGCTTTCGACGCGATGGTGCGCTCACTGAGGGAACTCGAGAACGACGAGACGCTGCTCGTGCAAAGTGGGAAGCCGGTGGGCGTTTTCCGGACGCACGAGGACGCGCCGCGTGTCCTGATTGCGAACTCAAATCTGGTCGGGCAGTGGTCGAATTATCCGGAGTTTAACCGGCTCGAGAAACTTGGCCTAACGATGTATGGCCAGATGACCGCGGGCTCGTGGATTTACATTGGCAGCCAGGGAATCGTGCAGGGCACGTTCGAGACTTTCAGCGCGGCGGCGGTGCGGCATTTTGGCGGATCGCTGGAGGGAAAATTTGTCGTCTCCGGCGGGATGGGCGGCATGGGTGGGGCGCAACCGCTCGCGGCTACGATGGCGGGCGCGGCGTTTCTCGGGATCGATGTCGATCCGACGCGAATCGAGAAGCGGCTGAAGAGTGGCTATTGCGATCAAATCGCGCATTCACTCGACGAGGCGATGCGATTGATCGATGACGCGCGGGAGAAGAAGGCAGCGCTTTCTGTTGGCCTCGTCGGGAACTGCGCCGATGTGCTGCCCGAGATGGTGCAGCGCGGAATCGTGCCGGATGTGCTGACGGACCAGACGAGCGCACATGATGCGTTGAACGGCTATGTGCCGAATGGAATGACCTTCGCAGAAGCGCTCGAACTGCGCGCGGCGAATCCAGACGATTACGTGGCGCGCTCAATGAAAGCGATGGCGGACCACATCGAGGCGATGCTGGCGTTGCAAAAGAGGGGCGCGATCACGTTTGACTATGGCAACAATCTGCGGACGCAAGCGAAGAAGGCAGGCGTGGAGAACGCGTTCGAGATTCCGGGGTTCGTGCCGGAATACATCCGACCGCTTTTTTGCGAAGGGAAGGGACCATTCCGTTGGGTGGCACTGAGTGGCGATCCGGCCGATATCGGGCGGACCGATCAGCTCGCGCTCGAGATGTTTCCCGACAACGTGATCCTGAAGCGTTGGATGAAACTGGCGCGGGAGCGGATTCAATTTCAGGGCCTGCCGGCGCGGATCTGCTGGCTCGGTTATGGCGAACGAGCGGAGTTCGGCATGGCGATGAACGATCTGGTGAAGCGTGGCGAAGTGAAGGCTCCGATCGTGATCGGGCGCGATCACCTGGACACCGGCTCGGTGGCGTCTCCGTATCGCGAAACGGAAGGGATGCTCGACGGCAGCGACGCGATTGCTGATTGGGCCTTGCTTAATGCGCTGGTTAACACCGCGGCGGGTGCGTCGTGGATTTCGATCCACAACGGCGGCGGAGTGGGCATCGGCTATTCGCAGCACGCCGGGATGGTAGTGGTGGCCGACGGAACCGACAGCGCGCGCCGCCGGCTCGAACGTGTCCTAACGAGTGATCCAGGAATGGGCGTGATCCGCCATGCCGACGCTGGTTACACCCGCGCGATC
>JBDUAH010000049.1:0-11464 GCA_040004745.1 Chthoniobacterales bacterium
CAAGGTGCGCGGAGTGCGTTGCGCCTTGTGCTGGACGGAAGAGGTGGCGGCGCTTTCGCGCAAGCATAACGACGCCAATGTCCTCTCGTTAGGCGAGCGCGTCATCCCGCAGGAAACGGCGCTGGCGGTGGTGCGCGTTTGGTTAACGACGGAATTCGAAGGCGGCCGGCACGCCAATCGGATTGCGCAGCTCGATCAGTAGGCGCGCAGCGCCAGATCGAGCACGATCGCGACGAGGAAGAGCGCGCTGACGAAGGCGTTGCTCTGGAAGAAAGCGCGGTTGATCGCGGCCAGATCGAGACGCGCGGCCGAGCGGTGCTCATACCAAAGCGCGGCGGCGATGAACGGCATCGCGCAGAAGTAGGCCAGGCCGAGGCGCGCGCTCAAGCCGAACGCGATCAGCGCCGCGAACATCGCCAGGTGCAGCCATTGCGCCACTTGCATCGCGCGGGGAATCCCGAGCCGCACCACGAGCGAGCGCAAGCCTTCCCGGCGATCGAATTCATAATCCTGCGTGGCATAGATGAGGTCGAACCCGGCCACCCAGCAGATCACGCCGAAACCCAAAACCAGCGGCGGAAGATCAAGGCGCCCAGTTTGCGCGATCCACGCGCCAGCGGGAGCCACGGCGAGAGCGACACCGAGGAAAAAATGCGTCGCGTCGGTAAAGCGTTTCGTCAGTGAGTAGAGGAAAATGATCGCGAGCGCCACCGGGGAGAGCAGAGCGGTGAGTCGGTTAATGGCCGCCGCGGCGACGATGAAGCCGAGACTGCAGAGCACGAGGAGAGTGAGCGCCGAGCCGTGGGACGCGAGCCGATGACGGCCGGCAGTGCGCGGATTGCGCTGGTCGAGTGACCAATCGGCGAGGCGGTTGAAGAGCATGGCCGCCGTCCGGGCCAGGACCATGCAGAGCAGCACGAGGAAGAGCGTCCGCCAGGCGGGAAATCCGCCAGCGGCGACGAAGAGCGCGCCTAACGCGAACGGCAGCGCGAAGATGGTGTGCGAAAAGCGAATGAGCTGGAGAAAACGCGCGACCGCGTTCCCGGCGGGCCGATTGGCGCCATTACTCACGCGCGATTTCGGCGTTCCCATGCAAGAGCTCCACCAGCCGGGAATGCGCCCGCGAAACAATCGGCGTCCCGTGCGCGAACAGGATCCGCTCGAAGGAATAATCGAGCAGCTTTGGCAGTGATTTCCGCATCAGCTTCGCGTTTTCACAATATTTAGCCGGCAGAAAAGTGAAGCCGTGCGACTCCATATTGATGAGCGCGTCGCCCACGATGAGCGTCCCGCCGTCGCCATCTTGATGCAGCGCGATTTCACCCAGCGCTGCGCCTGGGAGCGCGATCGCGACCAGCCCCGGGGCGATTTGCTGGCCGTCGTTCAGCCGGATGACGTCGCAGTGCTCGAGCCCATCCCGCACGTCGGCGCTGGCATGAATTGGCACCGCCAGGCGCGCGGCGAAATCCGCCGTCGCGCGCGCATGGTTGTCGTTGGTCACGATGATTCCGACCACTTTTTCGCCCCTAAGCGCATCGGGTAAATCTGCGATTGGATCGATTAAATAGACGCCGTCTTCCGTTTTGAGAGCGGTGGAGAACAGGTCTGCCTTCACCTTCGGATCGTAGCGATGCCAGATCGCGAGCGTGGGCGATAATCGATCGAAGGCGGATTCCATATCTTGGCGTCCGAACTTGGACGTTGCCGGGTGGGGTGTCCATGCTCGCGAGGGGTGAACGCTCTAAATTAGCGCGCTGGGCGCTGCACCAGGAGCGTCCCGCGTGTAGCCACGTCCCTGTGGGACGTGCGGGAGAAGGCACAGATTTCTTTTCCGCTCCTTTTCCTGCTTTCCACCTCGCTCTCACACGGCCCGCAGGGCCGTGGCTACAGGCTCCATCCCTTCGCGTGAGGCACAAAAAAAACCACGCGCCGTTTTCGCGACGCGTGGTTTTCGTGAGAGCTGTTGGCGTGGGCTGCTTGACCAGCAGCTGCGGTTTGCACCGCTCTGCCCGAATTTGGAACCCACGCCGAGTAAGCCTTTAAATTTGTTAGAATCTGGGGAGCCAATCTCCTTCAGTCGGACGCGCATTGTGCCGGAAGTTTCCGCTTTGGCAACATTTATTTTTTGGTCGCCTGTAGCCACGTCCCTGTGGGACGTGCGGGGGAAGGCGGCGCTCTCAGTTCCGCGTCGTCTCTGCTTTCCACATCGCTCTCACACGGCCCGCAGGGCCGTGGCTACACCGCTGATCACGTGTTCCTTTGTGTCCTCCGTGTGAGGCACAAAAACGGAGCCGTTTTCGCGACGCGTGGTTTGCGTGACAGCCGCTGGTGTGGGCTGCTTGTTCAGCATCCACGGATTGAACCGCGCTGCCGGAATTTGGAGCCCAACGCCGAATTAGCCCCGGAGAGCTGCGGGACGCTCCGGACGACGAACGGATTGCTCCGGAAGGCGAACGAATTGCTCCGGAAGGCGAACGGATTGCTCCGGAAGGCGAACGGATTGCTCCGGAAGGCGAGCGGACTGCTCCGGAAGACGAGCGGAGTGCTCCGGAAGACGAGCGGAGTGCTCCAGAAGACGAGCGGAGTGCTCCAGAAGGCGAGCGGACTGCTCCGGGAGGCGAACGGGACGCTCCGGAAGGCGAACGGATCGCTCCGGAGGACGGGCGGGACGCCCGCGGAGAAGCGGAAACTGTTCCGGATGTGGTCAATCCGGTCTGAAATAGCGTTTCCCGCCGAAAATCTCCGCAAAAATTGGTCTCCGCCACTCGGAACACCAGTTCGATGCCACGCCAGCGATGGAGCCGTTCAGGTCAAAGAAAATCTGCAGCCCGAAAACCAGTATTTTTTTCCCTCTGTCGGCGCCCAAAATCCGCCGTCACCATTTTCTTACAAAAAAGAATAAAAAAAGTGTTGCCACGTTTCTTGCGAACTGAGAGTCTCGGCGCACCGGTAGAAAACCGGATCCGAAACCAAAAGATAAAAAAGACTTTTATGAAGAAATTAACAATCGCCGCCGCCGCCCTGATGGCCCTCGCATTGACATCAACCGTTCACGCTCAGGTGCTTATCACTGCCTGGGATTTCTTCGGACAAGCGGGCTCGCAGGCTACTCAAGCGCCAGGTACGGCAAGTTCCGATCTGGACGTCTCAAGTGTTCTTTCGCGCGGTCTTACGGCAGCTGGAAGCGCAGGTGCCAATTCATTCAGGACCACGGGTTTCAGGAACGACGGCATTGCGGTAACGAACACCGACTATTTCGAATTTTCGCTTTCGGCCAGCGCGGGAAATACAATGTCGCTCACCAGCATCATGACTCGGACCAGCGGAACTGCGACTTTTGATGCATCTCCTGGGGTTAGCCAACAGTTTGCCTATAGCCTTGATGGTGGCCTCACCTTTACCCTCATCGGATCGCCGGTGGTTGTTGTCGGTGGCGCGATGCAGTCGACATTTGATTTGTCGACCACTGCGGCGCTCCAAAATCTGTCCGCCTCCACAACGGTGACGCTGCGCTATTATGCCAGCGGTCAGACCTCCACTGGCGGCTGGGGTTTCTTCTCGAGCGCTTCTGGAGATGCTGGTCTGGCAGTCTTTGGCACCGGAGTTGCCGCTGCCCCTCCTCTCCCCATGGTCCCCGAACCAGCGACCTATATGCTCTTCGGGATGGGCCTCTTGGTTTGCGTGCAGCAGTTCCGCCGCCGGCGCGCTACGGCGAGCAAGTAGTCGCCAATTAATTCTACGGAAAGCCATGCGCCTCACGGTGCATGGCTTTTTTGTTTCCAGACGCTTCGAACTCTCCCACGCGCCGGCCGCTTTAGCGGTGGTGTTCGATCTGTTCCTCAAGCGCTCTTAGCATCGGGTCGCTTGGCGCGGCCGTGATGGCCAGCGCGCAATAGCGCCTCGCTGCATCGTAATCTTTTGTCGCGAGGCAAAGTTGACTCAGGTTTCCGAGCGCCAGCGCGTCGTCAGGACGTAATTCTACCAGGCGTTCGAAGTCGCGACGCGCTAATTCCCATCGCTGCGTGTTCGTGTGCAGGATGCCCAGGTTGTTGTAAATCTGGTACCAGGTCGGGTCCAATTGTAGCGCGCGATTCCAGAGGCTCTCTGCTTCCGCAGCGTAACCCAGCCGAAGTTTGATCAGGCCAGCCAGGTTAAGCCTCTTTGCGTTCTCCGGAAATTGCTGGCGAGCCTTCGTCACGATCTCGTCTGCCTCTGCCGCTCGCCCATCACGCAGCAGGGCATCCGCGAGCCCGTCGAAGAGCATCATGTGTGTCGTCCCTCGCTGTGAAGCGACGCGAAAGGCGTGTTCGTACAAACTGACGCTGTCGCGCCAATAAAGGGTTTGTCGAGCCGTCGCGACGGCGCAGCCAGCGAGCAGAATTACCCCCGCGAAGGCGAGGGCTGGTCGCCGAAATCGACCCTCTCCCACAAGTCGAGGCGCACCCCACGCCACAATGATGGCGGGCCCGATCAGCGGAAGATACATGTATCGATCCGCCAGCGCCTGAATTCCCACCTGAACGATTCCGATGACCGGAAGCAGGGTGCCGAGAAAGAGGAACCACCCCACGCAGACGGACGGAATTCTCCGCGCCGCGGCTACCGCGAAAGTTGTGATCAAGAAGAGAAGCGCCAAAGACGAGGCGGCCTGAGCCTTTGGAATGTGGGGCGCGAGCGGGTAAAAGACGGAGAGATCCGAAGGCCAGACCGCATTTGCCAGATAACGGACGTAGCTGACGGGGATGTTACCGAGCCGAAGCATTGCGGGAACTTCCTCAATTGATTTCACAGCTCCAAAGCTGTGCTGCGCCGCGATGGTGATGACGCTCGAAATGAGCGCCAGGGCGAAAAACGGGAGCTTCTCTACGAATAGTTGTCTCCAGCGCGATGCGTCGGTTCTGGCGAGACCCGCCCGTTGGAGGGGCCAGTAATCCAGAAGGAGCAAGACGAATGGCAGCGTCACTACCATCGGTTTGCTCATCAAGCCGGCGGCGAAGAGGATTAGGACGAGCGCGTAATTGCGCGGCCCCGGCGCGCCCACGTACCGGTGATAGGCTCCAAGGGTGAGGATCCAGAAGAAACCGCTCAGCACATCCTTCCGCTCCGAGATCCACGCAACCGACTCCACGTGCAGAGGATGCCAAGCGAAAATCGCGGCTACGAATGCGCTCTTCCAGGGCGCCCCGGTCATTCGCGCAAGGATCGCGAATAACAACGCCGCATTCGTCGCGTGCAGAATCACATTCGTGAGGTGATGCCCGCCTGAATTCAATCCCCACACCTGCACGTCCACCATGTGGGAAATCCAAGTCAAGGGGTGCCAATTCCCCGCATGGAAATGCGTGAAGGCCCACCCGATATCCCGAACCGTTAGGCCTCCCAGAACATGCGGGTTGGCCACCACGTAATCATCGTCATCGAAATTGACGAAGCCGAAATGGCGGACCGACGCGTACAACATCACCGTCAGCACGAACAACGCGATCGTGACGCCAACCTGAAACTTGTTTCCCCAAACGCGATTCTCTGGCTCTCGCTCCGTCGACTTCATGCCGGTCTAACGAAAGCTTTTACGGAGCGTCAGCGGGCTTGCCGATGAGCGGCGGTGGCCGCGTTATCGGCGAGGTTTCGCCTGCCGGGGGGGTGGCAATGGCTGGTGGATTAACCGGCGTGCCGCGGCGTTTCAACCCAAGTGCTTCCACCAGGCTGGGAGGGATGGGACTGTTTTCGCCTTCTTGGATTTCCTCATCGGCATCTTTCGCCAGGTTATGCACGGAGGCGTGGTATTTCTTGAAGATCCATTCTCCGTCGTCGTAGTCCGTCGTCAGAATAAACTCGGTGCGGGAAAGAGCTTTCCCCTCTGGATCGACCGCGTTTTCAAATCCGTGCACCGTTGCAGACCAAGGCGTGCGCTCTGAGTAACTCTTGTTCATTGCGACCCGCACGTCGTAGTAGAAAGTGTTTAGGGGCGGCTTCGCCGTCGCCGGCAATCGTTCGATTCTCTCCCGAAGATTCGCGGCCGCTTTGTCTCTGATTTCCAATGCGGTCGGCGCATTCGGCTGAAGCGTTTGTTGAACGGCAGTGCGATCTTGAGTCGCGCTCGGCTCCACGACGAGAAACCCAACCAGCAGAATCAGCCCCAGCAAAGCCGCGCCGCCGCCGATGAGAACGCGGCGATCCATCGTCTGCCAGAATGGGGGCGCCGGAGATGGAGCATCTGCTTCGGCATCCACGCTCTCGGGCACCGGTTCCCAAGCCCGCCGGCGGATAAACTTGTCCAGGGTGGACCATTCGCCCATCCCTTCGTGCCAGTAATCATCATCCGGCCGCAAGCGGCCGGCACGCGCCATAGCCTCAAGCTGGTGATGCGGGAATTCCCCGATCATGTCGCCATCGCGGGAGATGAAAATAGTCACTGGCCAGTGCTAATGGAAAAGCTGAAACTCTGAAAGCTGAAATGCTGAAATGCGGAGGGGAGGGGGAAAATGCGGATTGCGGAGTGCGGAGTGCGGATTGGAGACGGGAATCTTTTTGAAAAACTGAAACTCTGAAAGCTGAAATGCTGAAATGCGGAGGGGAGGGGGCGAATGAGCGCTGATGTTTCGCCGCCGGCAGATTGCTCCCTCTTCCCATTCGCGTCCCTGCGCGCGGTTCTCTCCTCTGGGATGCGCTAGGGGTAGGGCGTCGGGGTGGAAGCCTCCGGGGGCGGCGTGGCGTTGGGATCGGTGAGGCTGTTATCGCGGCCCACCAGACCGGGCGAGCTGTGGTCGCCGAATGGCTCATCGGAGCAGGCGGCCTGGAGGAAAAGGCAGCCGAGGAAAAGCAGAGCCAGGAGGGCCGGGCGGAGAAGGGGGCGGGATGGTGCTGGGTTCATGGTGGAGTTTTGCGGAGGAGTGTCGGCTATTTTGATTCGTGAGCGCAATTGTTTGTGCGGTGCCATTTTGGGAAACGCTATTTCGCAATGCCGAGGGCGGGCGGGCTGTGCAACATCCCAACGTTCGACATCTGAGGTGTGTAGCCACGTCCCTATGGGACGTGTGAGTGCGGCGACACCTCCCGGAAAGCGCAGGAACTTGCAGGTGGCGTCGATCCCGCACGTCCCACAGGGACGTGGCTACACCGAGCAGTGTCGCCCATGCTTCGTCTGCACGCACCGGCAGATGCTGTATCGCGCTAGCTCACCCCAGCGAGGAGGTTGCTGACAATCGACCGGCAAGACGTTATCCTCCTGGCCTCGCATGAGCGTTTCCAGATCATCGAAACACGACCGAATCCTAGCGTTGGCGGAGCGGCTGATTTGGTGGAAGTCGCCGACTGATGCTGTGGCTTTTGAGGATCGTCTGCTGGCGCAAGTAATGACCTTCGGGACGTGGGACGACATCATGGAGGCGAGATGCTTCTGGCCTGAGTCGCGGTTTCGGGAAGCCTTGCAAGGCGCGCCGGCGGGGGTATTCGATCCGCGAAGCTGGGCCTACTGGCACGTGGTGCTCGACCTTTTACCGGTGCCGCCTCTGCCACAAAGGAACCTGCCGGAAAATTGAAGCCGATACTCGGAATTCTGCCCGCGGCGCAGCGAGCTTTCTGGGAGGAGGCGCAATCGATCCCGCAAAATTTCGTTCTCTACGGCGGGACTGCTTTGGCCATGCGGTTGGGACATCGGCAATCGATCGATTTTGATTTCTTCTCGTCCTCGCCGCTCAATCTCGAAGAGCTGCAGCTCCCGTTTCTGCGCGATGCGGAAGTCCTGCAGCGCGAACCGAACACGGCCACGCTGCGGGTGGATCGCGGTGGGTCGGTGATCGTTTCGTTTTTCGGAAACCTCTCGTTTGGTCAGCTCGAATCGCCGGCGATAGCCGAGCCGGGAGGAGTGAAGATCGCGTCGCTCGCCGATCTCATGGCGACGAAGCTGAAAACGGTGGTCCAACGATCGGAAGCCAAAGATTACGTCGACATTGCCGCGATTCTGGAGACGGGAATGTCGCTCGCGACTGGACTGGCCGGAGCGAACGCACTTTTTGGGCCGAGCTTCAATTCGGCACTGCCATTAAAGGCTCTGGTTTATTTCGGTGACGGCGATTTAGAGACGCTGCCATCCGGCGTGAGGGAGCAGCTTTTGGCTGCGGTAATGAATACGCGGGAGCTGCCGACGATGGGGCGGCATGGGCCAATCATCGGAGCCTTGGATGGATAGGGCTTGTAGCCACGGCCCTGCGGGCCGTGTGGTCGCGATGTAGAAGCCGGACAGAAGCGCGGGATGAGAATGTCAGCCGTTTTCCCACACGTCCCACAGGGACGTGGCTACACGACGATGGCCCTCGCTCGGCTTCTCCTAATTTGAGGTTGGACGTTCTCCATCCGCCAGGAATTATTTCGCGTAACTGACCCGCCAGATGGTTCCATTCCCATCCTCGCTGAAGAGCAGGCTGCCATCTTTCGCGATCGTGATTCCAACCGGTCGGCCCCACACTTTCCCTTCCGGCGTGACAAACCCGGCGACGAAGTCTTCGTAGCCGCCGCTCGGTTTCCCGCCTTCGAACGGAACGCGGACGATTTTATATCCGGTGCGGCGTTTCTTATTCCACGAGCCGTGAAAGGCGGCGAAGAGGTCGCCTTTGTCTTTGGCGGGGAATTGATCTGCGTTATAGAAGCAAAGATTCAGGCTGGCGGAATGGCTTTGCAGGAGCACGTCGGGGACGATGACTTTGTCGGCTAATTCCGGTTTTTTTCCTTTGTGACGCGGGTCCTGGTGATGGCCGAGGTAATACCAAGGCCAGCCGTAGAAGCCGCCGGGCGTGACGTGGCTGATGTAATCGGGCACGAGGCCGTCGCCGAGTTCGTCGCGTTCGTTCACGCTCATCCACAACTCGTTAGTCCCGGGCCGGAATTTTATCCCGACGGCGTTGCGGATGCCCCAGGCGTAGACTTTTTGGCCAGTGCCGTCGGGGTTGAACTCGAAGATGCGGGCGCGATTCGCTTCCGCGGCATCGTCGGAGACGTTCGAGCGCGAGCCGATGGAGACATACATTTTCTTGCCGTCGGGCGAGAAGGCGAGGTCGCGCGTCCAATGTCCGCCGCCGTGGAGGAGGCCGCCGGCGGAGAGTTCTGCGCCTAGTTTCTCGGCCGGGCCGCGCGCTTTTAAGTCGCCGGTGCGATAGGGGAAGCGGATGACGCCGTCCGTGTTCGCGACGTAGAGGAATTGCGGTTCGCCGGTGGGCGGATAGAAGGCGAGACCGAAGGGTTTGTTCAGGCCGTCGGTGGTGAAGACTTCGTTGATCTCGGGTTTGCCGTCGCCGTCGGCGTCGCGCAGGATTTTGATTCCGTTCGATCGACTTTCGACGACGAAGATGTCGCCATTCGGCGCGGTGGCGAGAAAGCGCGGGTCGCGGAAGCCGGCGGCGTATTGCTCGATCTTGAACCCGGCTGGGACGTGGAGCTGCGCGGCCGCGGGGCGTTTCACGACATCGGCGTCGTTGGTGGCGGACTCGGTTTGATACGGCGGCGGGAGATTGGCGACGGTGATCTGGTGACGCACGCCGGGCGCGTCGTTGGTCCAGTCGGCCTCGATGGCGGCTTTGCCGGTGAGGTTGGTTTCGGCGGCGAGGGAGTGGAGAGATGCGAGCAGGACGACGAGGAAGGATGCGTTGCGAAAAAGGAAGTTCATCATCGGAAAGGGTTCGCACAAAGGTGCGGGTGCAGATGCAAGTTAGCACGTGCCGCTTGTAGCCACGTCCCTGTGGGACGTGTGGGGGAGCGCTAAGAATACACTAGAGAGCTCGTTCTGCGGTGGTCGCCGATCCCGCACGTCCCACAGGGACGTGGCTTGTATCTTGGAATGGCGGCACGGGGGTGCCAAGAAGAAGGGCGGTGCGAGATCCTGGACGTGGCGGCGTGTGAGGTTGGAGCTCTGCGCGAGTTGTAGTGCGATCCGCACCTGCCCTTGGGAAAGATGAACTCGAACAGTTACTTGAGCGACCAAGCCGGCCCACCCCGAGGGCAGGACCGGCCTGGCCAGCTCGCATCTACAAGCAGGAGAAGTCTACCTTATGAAAGAGAAAAAAGTCTATGTTGGAATCGATGTGGCCAAAGCGTTTCTGGACGTGGCCCACGGAACCCAGGAGTGGCGCGTGGCCAACGACCCGGTCGGGCGCCGTGCCTTGAGCAAACATCTTCAGCGCAGCGCAGCACCCCTTCAGGTGATCTGTGAAGCCAGCGGTGGCTATGAGCGCGAACTGGTCCAGGCGCTGCAAGGGGCGGGTCTCAAAGTCAGCGTGGTCCAGGCCACGCGAGTGCGCCAGTATGCGCGCGCCACGGGTCAATGGGCCAAGACCGATCGGATCGACGCGCGCCTCCTGCGCGACTTCGGTGCCGCGCTCCAGCCGTCACCGACTCCGCCTTTGGCTCCTGAGCAAAGCCAACTGCGCGAACTTGAAAACCAACGCCGCCATCTCGGCCAGCTCCTGCGCGCGCACCAAAATCACAGCGCCCGCCAGAGCGCAGCCACCTTACGCCGGCTCAGCCAGAGCTTGCAGCGCACCCTGCAAAAACAGATCGCGCAAATCGAGCGCCTCATCGCCCAGCTCATCACGGAGGTCCCCCAGCTCCAGGTCAAAGCGCAACAACTCACCCAAGTCGCTGGGGTTGGTCCGCGCACCGCGGCCCTCCTCCTGGCAGAAATGCCTGAACTGGGAACGCTCAATCGCGGCCAGGCCGCTGCTTTAGCCGGTCTCGCTCCCTTCAACCGCGACAGCGGCCGCACCCACGGCAAACGCGCCATCTTTGGCGGTCGTCGCGCCGTCCGCACCGGCCTCTACATGGCCGCCTTGGTCGCCACCCGCCACAACCCCATCCTCGCCCCCTTTTACCGCCGCCTCCGCGCCGCCGGTAAACCGCCTAAACTCGCTCTCACCGCCGTCATGCGAAAACTCCTCCTCGCTCTCAACTCCTCCCTCAAAAACCTTCCCGCCTCCGCTTGACCGCAAGACAGTTACTACAACGCGGCTAGTAGCGCAACGGCTCCGCCAGGCCGAACGCATTTTTGATGAGTTCGATGCGCGGCTTTTCTTCGGTCATCATCACTTCCACGACATCGAAGCGGAAGAGGATGTCGGGATCGTCGAGCAGCCGCAGCCAGGCCAGCGCGCCGCGTGAGATGCGTTTGCGCTGTTCGGGACGAATCGTTTCGACCGGCCGACCAAAGTCTTCGCTGCCGCGCGTTTTAACTTCGACGAAAACGAGCGTGTCGTCATCGCGGCAGACGATATCGATCTCGCCGCCGCTGCGCCCGCGGAAGTTCCGGTAAAGGATTTTGTACCCGCGATTCCGCAGATGGCGCCGCGCTAGTTTTTCGCCGCGGACGCCGCGTTTGAGATGCTCGGGGCGCTGGAGGCGGATCCTGCGCCAGAGGCTGGCGAGCATTCTAACGAGAGTTTTCACGGCGGGAATTTTTCGACAGGATTAACAGGAT
>JBDUAH010000290.1:0-3391 GCA_040004745.1 Chthoniobacterales bacterium
TGCGCGCGATCATGGCGCAACGTCTCGTTAGGCGGCTCTGCCCCATTTACAAAGAACCGGGCGAGTTGAACGAAACGGAAATGCGCGCTTTGCGGGTGGAAGGTTCGCAACTCTCCGACGCCAAGATCATGAAACCGGTCGGCTGCGATCGTTGCCGCGGCTTGGGTTACAAAGGTCGTATGGGCATCTTCGAGATCTTCGTCGTCGATGACGAAGTGCGGCACATGGTGAACGAGCGAAAGCCGACTTTGCTCCTACGGCAAAAAGCCCGCGAACTCGGCATGCGCACCCTGCGCGAAGACGGCGTGCGCAAAGTTCTCGCGGGAATGACGTCCGCGGAGGAAGTGATTTCGATCACCCTTGGAGACGCGAACTGATGAATAACAACCAGATCGCGGAGCTTTTTCACGATCACCGCGCGTTCACAACCGCGCAGATCGACGATGCACTGGAGGAGGCGAACCAGAATGGCAAGGCGCTCGTGCAAACCATGGTGAATCACGGCCTGCTGGATGAAACGCAATTTTACCAGACCATCGCCGATTCGTTAGGCACGGAATTCATTCCACTCACGGGCGAAATCGCACCGGAAATTCTTAAGCTAATTCCCAGCGGCCTCGCGCGCCTCCACCGCGCTCTGCCCGTCGGCGAAAACCGGGATGGCATCTCGGTCGCGCTGGTGGACCCGCTGGATCTCCGCGCGGCGGAAGATTTGCGCTTTGCTCTCGGCAAAGACATCCACGTCGTCGTCGCGCCACCGGAGCAAATCGAGGAGCGGATCAAACGCGCCTACGGCAGCGACTCCGCCAGCATGGAGGAAATCCTCCAGCAACTGGGCGATGTCGGAGACCTGCTCACGATGGAATCCTCCGCCGGCGACGCCGCCAGCGCGGAAGCCGATGCCAATGCCACGCCCATCATTCGCTTCGTCGATCTGATCCTGTTCCAGGCCATCCAGGATCGCGCGAGCGACATCCACTTCGAGCCCTTCGAGCACGAATTTAAAATCCGTTACCGCGTGGACGGCGCGCTTTATGAAATGGCGCCGCCGCCGCGGCATCTCGCGCTTCCCGTCATTTCACGGGTGAAGGTGATGGCGAACCTGAACATCGCCGAGCGTCGCCTTCCGCAGGACGGCCGCATTCAAAAGAACGTTGCCGGCCGCATGATCGACATGCGCGTTTCCACTTTGCCGACGCAGTTCGGCGAGAGCGTCGTGCTGCGCGTCCTCGATCGTTCGACCGTGAACCTCGATCTCGAGGCGCTCGGCATGCCGGATTACATCCACGATTACATCATTGACGTCATTAACCGACCGAACGGCATCTTCGTTGTCACCGGTCCCACCGGTTCCGGAAAAACGACCACGCTCTATTCCTGTCTGCGCAAGATCAACACCATCGACTCGAAACTCCTGACCGCGGAAGAGCCGGTCGAGTACGATCTGGACGGCATTGTGCAGGTGCCGGTGAATGAAGGGATCGGCCTCACTTTCGCGCGCGTGCTGCGCGCGTTTCTGCGTCAGGATCCGGATCGCATCATGGTGGGAGAAACGCGCGATGTGGAGACCGCGCAGATCGCTATTCAAGCGTCGCTTACTGGGCACTTGGTTTTCACAACTTTGCACACGAACGACGCCCCCGGTGCGGTGACGCGCCTGATCGATATGGGCGTCGAGCCGTTTCTCATTTCCTCCTCGCTCGAAGCCGTCCTCGGACAGCGCCTGCTGCGCACGATTTGCCCAAATTGCCGCGAGACCTACCAACCCACGCAAGCCTTTCTGGACCAGCTTCAGCTCTCACGCCGCGACATCGGCGAGAAGCAATTTTATTACGGCAAAGGCTGCGACGTCTGCAACAACACCGGCTACAAGGGCCGGAAAGGCATCTACGAGCTGATGAAAATCACGGACCCGATCCGCGAGTTGATCAACGAACGCGCGCCAACCGTGGTCTTGAAAGAAAAAGCGGTCGAGCTGGGAATGGTGACACTGCGACAGGATGGCTTGCGCAGCATTTTCGACGGCGATACCAGCGTCGAAGAAGTGCTGAAATACACGTAGCCCGTCTCGGGAATGACAAAATCCGCATGAAGACATCCGAAACAATGACGCATTGCCGCGCTCTACGCGCGGGCCTGCCGTCGTCGCCATTGGCGCGCATGCATCCTTTCGGGCTTCGTTATTCGGATTTCGTCATTGTGGGAGACGTGCGTTTTACGCAATCCTCCACTTAATCGCCGGACCGCGCCTCCCACCCATGCCCCGCTTCAACTACATCGCTCTTGATGCCCGCGGGCAGGAATCCACCGGTCTGGTGGAAGCCGGTTCTACGAACGAGGCCATCGGGCAACTGCGCCAGGCCGGCTATTTTCCGACCGAAGTTCTGGAGGAAGGAAAAGGCACTCCCCGCGTCGCGAAAGAAGCGAAGAAGAAAAAGACGAAAGTTCCGCGCGCGGCCGCCCCTGTGGGAGCGAAAAAGCGGCGAGAGATCGTCCTCTTCGAGCGCAAGACGGTGAAGACAAAAATCCTCATGATCTTCACCCGCCAGCTCGCGACCCTGATCGATGCCGGCCTGCCGCTTCTGCGCGCGTTGACCGTGCTCGCCAAACAGGAGCGCGATAAGGTCCTGCAGAAAACCATCGTCAATCTCTCCGACACCGTGCAAAGCGGCAGCACCTTCTCCGAAGGCCTCGCGCAACACCCGAAAATCTTTCACGACCTCTACGTCAACATGGTCCGCGCCGGCGAACTCGGCGGCGTGCTGGAATTGGTGCTGACGCGTCTGGCGGAGTTCCAGGAAAAAGCGCAGAAGATCAAGAACAAGGTCGTAGCCGCGATGGTTTACCCAATGATCGTCATGGTCCTGGCCATCGGCATCATGGCGTTTCTGCTCGTCTTCATCGTGCCGAAGTTCGAGCAAATCTTTCACGACATGCTGGGCGACAAACCGCTCCCCACGATCACGCTCTTCGTCATCGGCGTGAGCCGCGCGGTCACGGACCATTGGATTGCGATCATCTGCTCCATCGTCATTCTTATCATCGGGTTCAAAATTCTCAGTAGCCGACCGCGCGGCCGCGTCGTGCTCGACAGGCTCAAACTGCATGTCCCGCTCTTCGGCGACCTTCTGCGCAAGACGGCGATCTCGCGTTTCTCCCGCACCTTGGGCACGCTCGTCACCAGCGGCGTCCCCATTTTGCAGGCGCTCAACATTACGCGCGAGACGGCTGGCAATACCGTCATTGCCGGCGCCATCACACAAGTGCACGACGCCGTGAAAGAAGGCGAATCCATCGTGCAACCGCTGGAAGCGAGCGGCGTCTTTCCGCCCATGGTCATCAGCATGATCGACGTGGGCGAAGAAACCGGCCAGCTCCCCGAGATGCTGCT
>JBDUAH010000050.1:0-11418 GCA_040004745.1 Chthoniobacterales bacterium
GAAGGGCACTATACGCACCAGCCGCTCAACGACGAGGTCTCGAAGAAATTCCTCCGGACCTATCTCGAGCTGCTCGATTTTAGCCACCTCTTCTTCACCCAGCAGGATGTCGATGCGCTCAACGCGAAATACGGCACCTCCATCGACGACGATGTTTTGCTCGGAAACCTGAAACCTGCCTACGACATCTACGAGCTTTATCAGAAGCGCGTCGACGACCGCGTGGCGAAGGTAAAGGAGCAGCTAAAAGAGACGCCCGATTTCAAAACGAACGCCACGATCGAGCTCAGCCGTCAGAAATCGAATTGGCCGAAGGACGAGGCTGAAGCCGACACCATCTGGCACAACCGGATTTTGAACGAGCTCCTGCAGGAATCGATGAGCGAACATCCGATCGAGCCCGGGCCACAGCTCGTCGCTCGCCGTTACGATCGTCTGATGCGGAACGTCCACGAAGAGGATAAACCCGAGCAGGTGAAGCTTTTCCTCGCAGCGCTCGCGCAGACTTACGACCCGCACTCCGAGTATCTCAGCCAGTCCGACCTGAAGAATTTCAGCATCAACATGGGCCTCTCGCTCGTGGGCATCGGTGCGATGCTGCGTTCGGAAGACGGCTACGCGAAAATCGAAAGCCTGGTCGCGGGCGGCCCAGCGCAAAAGCACGGCGGCCTCAAGGTGGGTGACCGCATTACCGCCGTCGCGCAAGGCTCGGGCGACTTCAGCGACGTGCGTGACATGCGTCTCGACAAAGTGGTCGACCAAATCCGCGGCAAGAAGGGCACGAAAGTGCGGCTCCTCGTCATCCCCGCCGACGCGCCCGATCCTTCGAAGCGGAAGACGATCGAAATCGTCCGCGACGAGATCAAGTTGAAGGATCAGGAAGCCCGCGCCGATATCATCATCAAGAAGGACAAGAACGGCCAGCCGGTGAAGCTCGGCTGGATTACGCTGCCTTCCTTCTACGCGGACATGGAGCGGCACAAGAAGAGCACCACGCGCGACGTTCTCGTCCTCCTCAAGCGTCTCAAAAAAGAGAACATCGGCGGACTGGTGGTCGATCTGCGGCGCAACGGTGGTGGCTCCCTTGAAGAAGCGATCTCGCTCACCGGGTTGTTCTTGAAGTCCGGCCCGGTCGTCCAAACCAAAGGTTCGAATGGCAATATCGTCGTCTCGAGCGATCCCGATCCGGGCATTGCTTACAGCGGCCCGCTGGTGGTGCTGATTAGCCGGCAAAGCGCTTCCGCCAGCGAGATTTTCGCGGCCGCTCTGCAGGATTACGGCCGCGCTCTAATCGTCGGCGACAAGACGACGTTCGGTAAAGGAACGGTCCAGACCATTCTCGAGATCGGACGTTTCACTTCACTCCTCGGCAGCAGCTCGCAGGAAGATGGCGCGCTCAAGTTGACCATCCAGAAATTCTATCGTGTGGCTGGTGGTTCCACCCAGCTCAATGGTGTCGCTTCCGACATCGTCCTGCCCTCTCTCACCGATTTGCCGGAATTTGGCGAAGGTTCGCTCAAGAATTGTCTGCCTTACGACGAAGTGCCGAAAGCCCGCTACACGAAGTGGACGGATTCACCGCAAGTCTTCCTCGAAGAATTGAAACACCGCTCGACCGCGCGGGTTAGTGAGAGCCCGGAATTCCACTACATCATGGAAGACATGGAGCGTCTTCGCCAACGTCTCGACGAGAACAAAATCGTGCTCAATGAAGACGTGAGAAAAGCGGAAATGGAAGAGGACAAGGTGCGGAAGGAGGCTCGGACGAAGGATCGCCTCGCCCGCCAGGAACAGGACGCAAAAGTTTACCGCGTCACCCTCGACACCGCGGATAATCCGAATCTTCAGCTCATCATGTATCCCCGCAAAATCGCCGCCACGAACAAGAAAGTTTCTCCGGAAGCGGCTGGTGATGACGACTCCGAGGATCTGATCGATGGCGAGAATGGAAAAGAGCCGGCCGTCGATCCCACACGCGACGAGGCGCTGAATATTCTCGGCGACCTGGTGGACCTTTCGCAGGGTCCGAAGACGGCTAGCACTACGACGCCCTAGTGAGTTGGCTCGGCGGCCGGGGAATCGATTTCCTGCTGTTTCGCTCGCGCGCCTCGGCTAGCTCGCTGCGCCGATCGTGACGCTGTTCTATCGCCAGACCGGCCCGCCGAAATATTGCGGGGGCGCCCGGTGCGTCCATTGACTGGCGCGACGACGAGTGGGCCGATTGTTGTCCCGCTTGGCTGCGAAGCGCGCCGTATTTCCGAAAACTGTCACCGGAGTTCCCACCGTCACTGTTTCGAAAAGCGTGATCGCATTTTCCTCCGGGAGCCGCACGCAGCCGTGCGATGCAGGTTCACCCGGCAAATAGCCGGCATGCATTCCTTCCGCGCCATTGAAGCGCATGAAATACCGCATCGGCGCAGCGACGAAGCGTCCCCCGGGCGGCACGCGCATGTCGGAATCGGCGTCCGCTAAGGTCGTGCGACCGTTCGCATCCACGATCTTGCCGTAGAGAGTCGAGAAATGACTTCGCTCCTTCGCGATCACTTTGAATTTCCCGGGCGTCGTATAATGCCCCGCTCGTCCGCTGGAGATGGGCGTGGTCAGAACCACCTCACCGTCGTCGATCAAATAGGCACGTTGATCCTGGAGATCGATTTCTATCGCATAACGTGTCTTCTCTTGGGCCAAAACGGAACCCGAGAACGCAATCCATAGTAAGAGAAAAATCCAACGCAAACGCATACCCGATTTAACCGAGACCGAGCGTCAAAGTTGCGGCCACGAGCACGGGAGACGCCACCGAACGTGATCGCGCGCGCACCGTCATCCCGAGCCGCGCAGACGGTCGAGGGATCTCACAAACGGAGAAACGACTTCCTCACTCAGGGAAACAACCGAGCGCGGAGTAGATCAACAAACGTCATCTGGCGCCGGCGCTCAACCATTGCATGGGCGAGATCCCTTCGGCTTCGCTGCGCTCCGCTCAGGATGACGAGTCACGTCCTGGGAGGTCATACGGCGATCGGGGCCTTGATTGCGGGATGCGGATCGTAGTTTTCGAGCGTGAAATCCTCGAAACGGAAATCGCCGATGTCTTTCCGGGTGGGATTCAAGCGCATCTGCGGCAAAGACCGAAACTCGCGGCTCAATTGCTCTCGTGCCTGATCGAGATGATTCCGGTAAAGATGCAGATCCCCAAACGTGTGCACGAATTCACCCGGCTTGAGATCGCACACTTGCGCTACCATCATCGTGAGCAAGGCATACGACGCGATGTTAAACGGCACTCCTAAAAAGAGATCAGCGCTTCGTTGGTAAAGCTGACAACTCAGTTCTTCATCGCCGACGTAAAACTGGAAGAGCAGGTGGCAAGGGGGCAGCGCCATCCCCGCGATCTCTGCCGGATTCCACGCGCTGACAATGAGGCGACGGCTTTGCGGATTCGTGCGGATCTGCGCGATCACGTCGTCTATTTGATTCACGCGCGTGCCATTCACGCCGCGCCAGTCGGTCCACTGGGCGCCGTAAACGCGCCCGAGGTCGCCCTTCGCATCCGCCCATTCATCCCAAATCGTCACTCCGGCCTCGTTCAGCGAACGCACATTCGTCTCCCCGCGCAAAAACCAGAGCAACTCGTGAATGATCGATTTCAGGTGCAACTTCTTCGTCGTCAGCAGGGGGAAACTTTCCCGCAGATCGAACCTTGCCTGCGCTCCAAAGACGGAAATTGTGCCCACACCGGTGCGATCTTCGCGCGTTTTCCCCTCCTCCAGCACAAGGCGCAGGAGATTGTGATATTGACGCATGAGTTAAAGCTAGGAATGCCGCATGAACGCCGTATCTATCGCAGCGCGGACCCACTCCATCTAGCTCATGAATTCCGCCCCCGGCAACCGAATCCTAATCATCGAGGACGAGCCGGACGTGGTCGACCTGCTTGCGCTTAACCTGCGCAAGGCGGAGTTCGCGGTCTCGAGCGCTGAAGACGGCGCGCGCGGGCTGCGCATGGCACGGGAGGAATCGCCGGCGCTCATTATTCTCGATTTGATGCTCCCGAAAATGCCGGGGTTGGAAGTGTGCAAAGTCCTGAAAAGCGACGTCGCGACAAAGCATATACCGATCATCATGCTGACGGCGAAAGCCGAGGAGATCGATCGCATCGTGGGATTGGAATTTGGCGCGGACGATTACGTGACCAAGCCCTTCAGCCCGCGCGAGATGGTCTTGCGGGTAAGGGCCATCCTGCGGCGCGGCCTAGGCGAGGTGGTGGAAGAGCCGCTCACGGTGGGATCCATCCGCGTGGATCCGGTCCGGCATGTTGTGACGGTGAACGACAAGCCAATTCGCCTAACCAGTGTGGAATTCAAACTCCTCAGCATGCTCATGGTGCGGCGCGGGCGCGTGCAGGCGCGTGATCGGTTGCTGAACGAAGTCTGGGGTTACGAAAGCCTGATCGACACGCGGACAGTCGATACCCACGTGCGGCGGTTGCGCAAAAAGCTCGGCAAAGCGGCCGACGCGATCGAGACCGTGCGCGGTTTCGGCTATCGCTTGCGCGAGACTCCCGGGCGTTGACGAAACATCTTCATTTCTGGCGGGCGCTCTTTCGCCTTGGCGAAACAATCTCTTTCCGCTACGCCGTGGAGACCGCGATTGCCACGAGCACGGAGCGCTCCGGTTGCCCGCGGTGAAAAAGCGTGTTCTAACACCGGATATGTTCTCGATTCAGAAACTCCTCGGGCACGACGGAAAGTTCTTCGACCTGCTCGAAGCCAGTGCGCAACAGGCCGATGCCAGCGTGCACCATCTGGTCGATCTCCTGGGGAAACTCGAGGAGCACGCTTCCCCGCAAAGCCTGGATGAATTTGTCCACCGCCGGCGCAAGGACAAGCAGATCACGCAAGAGCTGACGGAACAGCTCTGCAAGACGTTCATCACCCCTTTGGAGCGGGAGGATATTCAGGCGCTGGCTACCGCGCTCTACAAGATTCCGAAGACGGTGGAGAAAATCGGCGAGCGTCTTCTCATTTGCCCCGGCGATTTGGAGGCGCGCAGTTTCCGCAAGCACCTTGAATTGCTCGACCAGGCCGCGGAAGCCGTGCTCGAGATGGTAAAGGAGCTGCGCAAAGGCATGGATGCCGCGAGTGCGCGGGAGAAAAACGCCAACCTGCAAAGGATCGAGGGCGATGCCGACAAGCTGGAGCTGGAGCTGCTGCGCGATCTCTACCACGGCGATTATGACGCCAAGCACACCATCTTCCTCCGCGATATTTACGAACTGCTGGAGAAGGTGATCGATCGCTGCCGCGATGCCGGCAACATCGTCCTCCAGATCGTGCTCAAGTATTCCTAAGCCGCTGCGAGGCCTGCGCGTATGACTCTGTTTCTCCTGGTCGTGCTCGCCGCCGTTGCCTTCGAATACATCAACGGCTTCCACGACGCCGCCAACGCCATCGCGACCGTGGTCTCGACCAAAGTCCTGACCCCGCGCCAGGCCATCGCGCTCGCGGCGTTTTTTAATCTCACCGGCGCGCTCATGGGCACCGCCGTCGCCACCACCATCGGCAAAGGCATGGTCGATCCCATAGTCATCACCATGCCGACGATTTTTTGCGCGTTGCTCGGCGCGATTATTTGGAATCTGCTCACGTGGTGGCTCGGCCTGCCTTCCAGCTCCAGTCACGCGCTCATCGGCGGGCTCTGCGGCGCCGCCCTGGCCTCGGCCGGAAACGATTGGTCGGTGCTGAAATGGCAGACCGGGTTGATGCCGAAAGTCGTCATTCCCATGATCACTTCGCCGATCCTCGGCTTCCTCATTGGCGGCTTGCTCATGTTCGCGCTCTTGGTGGGCTTGCAGTCTTTCACTCCGCATTTGGTCCAAAAGGTTTTCGGAAAACTGCAACTGGTCAGCGCTGCCTGGATGGCGCACAGCCATGGGACAAACGATGCGCAGAAAACCATGGGCATTATCGCCTTGGCGCTTTTCACGGGCACGCAGAGCGGTGCTTTTACTGGGCTGCCCCACACCTTTGATTTTCTGATCACGCCGGAGTTCAAGGTGGCCAAATGGGTCATATTCCTCTGTGCCGCCACCATGGCCGCGGGCACTGCCGCAGGCGGGTGGCGGATCATTCGCACCCTGGGCCACAAGATGGTGAAACTGCAGCCAGTGCATGGTTTTGCCGCTGAGACGACCGCTGCGCTAATCATTCAAGTGGCCAGCTCGCATGGCATCCCGCTTTCCACCACTCACGTCATCTCCACCTCCATCATGGGCGTGGGGGCGGTAAAACGCTTTAGCGGCGTCAAGTGGGGCGTGGTCGAGCGCATCGTTTGGGCTTGGGTCTTCACCCTGCCGGCGACCGCCACCGTCAGTTACCTCCTGGCCCGAGTGGCGGGGATGTTTTAAGCCCGGGTAATCGCGGCATGCGCTACCTGTTTTTCGCGCTCCCCTGTCTCGCGCTCCTTGGCGTCCTCTGGTTATCCAATCGGCGACGCTGGATCGAGCCGTGGCGTGAGATCGAAGAGCTGGTCACCGCGATCGTGGGACGGAAGAGTCCGCGGAAATTTTTGATCACAGCGAACGAGCGGGCCAACGCGATCGGCCTGAGTTTGGAAAAATTCGCCGCGAAGCAGAGCGAACTGGAGCGTCTCGCGCACGAAGGCGGCGCTGGTTTGCAAAATATTCTCGGCGCTCTCCCGGACGGCATCGCCTTGGTCGACGAGCGCCGGCGGCTGCAGATGATGAATCCACGTTTTCGGCAGCTCTACGCTTTGCCGGAAGGCGGCACCGGAGTGTCGCTCATGGAGGTGGGGCTTGATGTCACGGTGGATCGCGCCGTAACCGCTGCCCTGGAAACGGGCGAGTTACAATGCGAGGAAATTACTCTGTCGCGGGGGACGGAAAGACGGCAGGAAATCGAGATCACGGCGGTTCCGTTTCGCGGCCAGAACGAGACCGCGAACGAAGCTGTCGTTTTGTTCCGCGATATCACGCAGGTCCGCCGGGTTGAGGAGATGCGGAAGGATTTCGTCGCGAATGTTTCGCACGAATTGCGCACCCCGCTTTCCATCTTCCGCGGTTACCTCGAAACGTTGCTCGACGATCCTCGGCAATCGCCGGAGGAATTGGTGCGCATTCTCGAAGTCATGGATCGCCACGCGGAGCGGCTGACTTTACTAGTCGAAGACATCCTCAGTCTGGCCAAGCTGGAAGCGCCCGGCACGCGACTGGAGTTCAGTGAAATTTATCTGCCGGATTTTCTCGGAGGCATTTTGCGGGACTGGGGGCGGCGCTTCGACGCCAAGCTGCTGCAAGCGAGCCTTGACGCGCCGGAGAACCTTCCGGTGATCGGGGCAGACGAAAATCGTTTGCAGGAAGTCATCTATAATCTGCTCGATAACGCGGTGAAATACTCGCCCCCGGAAGGAAAAATCTGGCTCCGCGCGGAGCATGAAGGAGATCAAGTGCGCTTCTCCGTCTCGGACCAAGGCGTGGGCATTCCCGCGCGTGACCTGCCGCGTATTTTCGAGCGCTTCTACCGCGCCGACAAAGCACGCAGCCGGCAGATGGGCGGCACCGGTTTGGGGCTGTCGATCGTGAAACACATCGCGCAGCTTCATGGTGGAAGCGTGGAAGCCACGAGCGAACTCGGGCAGGGTACGACCATTAGCCTGATTCTCCCGGTGCATTCTCCGGCCTACCAGGCCGCGCTCCTGCAGCCCTCGCTGTTCCAGCCCGAGTAAGGGGAGCTTCAGTGCGCTGTCACACAATCGTCACACTAAAGCATTTGTCGGTTCCGGGTGCGCGGCGGCATCGTGAGAGCCCGCATGGAAGCTTTGGCCAAACTCCCGAAAAGTTTCGCGCGGAAGAACCACGCGCAGAAGGCGCGCGTCTCGACCGATCGCACGATCAAACTCTTTTTCGGCAGCAACGCGCTGGTCGCAATCGTCGTTCTGGCGCTGATCACTCTTTTCCTCTTCCGCGAAGGTTTCGGCTTCTTCGGACAGAATCTCGACAGCATCCGGCGCTATCGGCAAAGCGGAGAGGAATACGTTGATCTCATGCGGCAATACGCCGACGCGCACACGGCGCTTTCTCGCGGGTTGAATGCACTTCGGCTCCGCCAATTTCGGGCGGCGGAGAAGAACGGTGTCCCACTCGATCAAATCAACGCGTCCCTCGCACCCTTCGATCAGTTTGCGGAAGCATTTAGCACCATGGCGGAGCCGTTAAACGGCCTTGTCTCCGACTCCGGCGACATGGCGACGGCGTTGAAGGCGGACCTGCTCACCCAAGCCGGTCTGGGAGAAGATTCTACGGAAGATGCCCCGGCGCCCACCGCCCTCAAGACGCTCCAACAGCTGGACCAACTGCGCGCCAGTGCGGCTGCTTTCGACGGAATCGCGGCGACTATGCAAACGCAGATCACGACTCTGCTCGCCACTCCGCCACCGTTGACCGCACACGAGGTCGAAGCGGGCTTCGCCAAGTGGCAAAAGAACGCCCGCCTTTACGCGCAGGGCTTGTCCGCGGGCGGCCAGGAGTTACGAGACTGGAATCCCGATAAATCAATCCCGTGGTATCGCACGGTGACGTCCTTTCTGTTTGGTCGCGACTGGGTCACGGCCAGTTTTTGGCAGGACTGGTACGGGGTCATTCCGCTCTTTGTCGGCTCCGTCATGGTCTCCGTCGTGGCGCTGGCGATCGGGGTGCCACTCGCGGTGATGGCGGCGATTTACGTGAGCGAAGTCGCGTCAGCGCGCGAGAAGAAACTGATCAAGCCCTACATCGAATTCATCTCCGCGATTCCGTCCGTGGTGCTTGGATTTTTTGGTATCGCGGTCGTCGGCCAGGCGATCCGCGCCGCGACGCAATGGGAATGGTTGAGTTGGATCAATTCGTTCCCCATCTCGGAGCGGCTGAACATTTTTACTGCGGGCAGCTTGCTCGCACTGATGGCGGTGCCGACGATCTTCACCCTATCGGAAGACGCGCTCCGCAATGTGCCGCGCGGTTTTAAGGAAGCATCCTATGCGCTGGGCGCCAACCGCCTGCAAACCATCGCGCGCATTCTCGTCCCGGCGTCGCTCTCGGGCATCGTGTCGGCTATTTTGCTCGGGCTCGGGCGGGTCATCGGCGAGACGATGGTGGTGTTGCTTTGCGCCGGGAATCGAATCGAGATTCCGGATTTCACCGAAGGCCTTGGCGCGTTCTTCCAACCGGCGCACACCATGACGGGCATCATCGCGCAGGAGATGGGCGAAGTGGTCCGCGGCAGCATTCATTACCGCGCGCTTTTCATGGTCGGGCTGGTGCTCTTCGTCCTCACCCTCGGCATCAACTACCTCGCGCAGCGGCTGGTGGCGCGTTACCGCATGAGCATTGGATGAGGAAATGAAACCGTCCACTTCCAACTCCCGCCGCAGCCGCTTCCTCGAGCGCAGCGCCTTCTGGATGTTCCGGATCGCGACCTACATCATCATCGCGTGCGCGAGCTACATCTTCCTTGATATCGGCATCAAAGGCAGCCGCACGCTTTTCATGGCGAAGGCGCCGTTCATCAATTTCACCTTTCTGAGCGAGCGGCCTCAGACGCTCTACGTCTTCGATTATGGAGGCGAAAAACTGACGCTGAGTGATACGGATTTTCGGCAATGGAAAACCTCGCATCCGGAGGCGGTCGTGGAACCGCAAACCGTCGCGTATTCTGCCGGCGGGATTTGGCCGTGTATCGTCGGGACTGCGTTGCTGGTCATCGGCTCGATGACGCTGGCGCTCGTGATCGGTATCAGCAGCGCGATTTTCTTGAGTGAGTACAGCCGAGGCGGCCCCTTCATCCGCCTTATCCGTGTGGCGATTTTGAACCTCGCCGGCGTTCCTTCCATCGTTTTCGGACTCTTCGGCTTCGGGCTTTTCGTGATCTTTTTTCGCTGGAATGTTTCGCTGCTCGCGGGCTGGTTCACGCTCGGGCTCATGATCTTGCCGGCCATCATCACCGCGAGCGAAGAGTCGCTCCGCGCCGTGCCGCAGGGTTTGCGCGAAGGCTCCCTCGCCCTCGGCGCAACACAGTGGCAGACCATCCGCAAGAATGTGCTGCCCTATGCAATGCCGGGCATTCTCACGTCTTCCATTCTCGGCATCGCGCGCGTCGCGGGCGAGACCGCGCCGATTATGTTCACCGCCGCCTACGCCATGCGCGACGAGATGCCCTGGCAAGTGCAACGCGCCACCGATTTCGTCTTCCAAGGCGTCATGGCGCTGCCGTATCACATCTACGTTGTCAGTTCGAAAATCCCGCAAAACGAATACACCGAGCGCGTCCAATACGGCGCGGCCTTGGTTTTCCTCCTCCTTGTGCTGTTGATCGCGCTCACGTCCGTCGTCCTGCGAGAAAAAAGTAGGAGTCGCCTCGCATGGTAGATTTAATGGAGATGCCGTCGTCCACTGTCGTGAACCCTTCTAACCCGCCACCAGCTGCCGAAACAATTGCGCCTCAAAGCGCCGCGCCCGTCGCCGCCGAGAAGGGAATCATTGAAATCGACGCCCTCGATTTTTCCTACGGCTCAAACAAAGTTCTGCACGACATCACCCTCAGCATTCCGGCGCGCGCGGTGACCGCCTTCATCGGGCCGTCCGGCTGCGGCAAGACGACGCTCCTGCGCTGTCTCAATCGCATGAACGATTTGATCGAGAGCGCGCAAATCACGGGCGGCACGATCAAGATCGAGGACGTCGACATTAACGATCCGCGCATCGATGTCGTCGATTTACGGCGGAACGTCGGGATGGTTTTCCAGAAATCGAATCCGTTCCCGAAATCCATTTACGACAACATCGCTTACGGCCTGCGTATCGCCGGGATTACCAAACGCTCGAAGATCGACGAAGCGGTCGAGAAAAGTCTGCGCGCCGCGGCGTTATGGGATGAAGTGAAAGACCGGTTAAACGTGAGCGGCTACGGACTCTCCGGCGGCCAGCAGCAGCGTCTTTGCATCGCACGCGCACTCGCCGTCGAGCCCGAGATCGTGCTCATGGATGAGCCCTGCTCTGCGCTCGATCCCATCGCGACCGCGAAGGTGGAAGAGCTGATCCGGCAACTCAAAGAGCACTACACGATCGTGATTGTGACGCATAACATGCAGCAAGCCGGCCGCGTTTCCGATCGCACCGCCTTCTTTTATCTCGGTCGCCTGATCGAGTACAGCGACACGCGCAAGATGTTCAGCAACCCCGCACAACGCCAAACGGAGGACTACATTACCGGACGTTTTGGTTGAGGTAGAAAATGATCTCTCATAATCACATTCTCGGAACATTCGACGACGCGCTCGGCACCTTGCGCAATAACGTCCTCCTGATGTCGAGCCTGACGGAGCGCAGTCTCGACCGTGCGGTCACCGGCCTGATCCAACGCG
>JBDUAH010000291.1:0-3374 GCA_040004745.1 Chthoniobacterales bacterium
GTCGCGTGCAAATCGGCGTGCGCTTGATGTTGCCGTTACTCGTCTGCCTCGCGGTCGGCGCGGCGGCGGCCTTCGTGCAAGTCCACCGATCGTTAGGCAAACGTTCCCGCATAATTTTGGTGGCGTGCCTGATCGTGGGCTTGCTCGGCAACGCGGCGGCCGCGATTCGCGTCTGGCCGGAAGCGCTTTGCTACACGAATCCTGCGTGGGGCGGAACGCGCGGCGGTTACCGGCTCCTGAGCGATTCGAATTACGATTGGGGACAAGGCCTGCTCGAACTCGAGCAGTGGCGGCTTCAGCATGGGGTCGAGACGATCGACCTCTGGTATTTCGGCCTCGATCCGAGAGCCGACCAACCGCCCTTCCGCCGAATTCAACCGCACTCGCCGGACTGGTTAGGCGGTCGCGCGATTGCAGAAGTGACGAGCGGAAAGTGCTGTGCCGTGAGCACGACGATGCTCTTCGGCGCCTACGCGAAAAACTCCGAGCCTGGCCGCGCGTCCGTCGCATTTTTTCTCGCGCACGCGCCGACGGATCGCACGGCCACGTATTTCATCTACGATTTCCGCGGCGAAAAGCGGTAGAGCAGCCAGGCGAGCAAGGCGCCGCCCTGGATGAACCAAAACCCCGGCACCATGTGCGGCATCCAAGGGCCTTTCCACCACATGAGCGCGCCTTCGACGAGACCGAAGAGCGTCAAAATAACCAGCTCTGCGCGGTAACGCGAAACGTATCTCAGAAGCACCACGAGCAGGTAGTAGCCGGGCGCGAGCAGCGGGACGAACCACCGGATCGAACAGGACAAACCGGAGTAGTTGTTAGACGTGATCGCGTAAACCAGCCAGCCGCCGACAAAAAAACTCACCGCCCAGATGATCTCCGGCGTCTCTTTCACGCGAGAACGCAGAAGGACGACGACGCCGGGAAGCGTTAAAAAGAGGGCGAGATTGTGGCCCAGAAGTCCGCGTTTTCCGAAGAGTAAATCGAGCGCGTAGGCGACAAAATGGCCGATGGATTTGTGCGCCCAACCTCCCGTGAGATTGGAAGCGTCGAACGGCGCGCCGGGCCAAAGGAAGAAAGCCGGCTGTGCGTTAGCCGGCCCGAAAGTGCCGCCGATCCGCCAGTTAAAATAGTGATGCAGAAAAAACAGCGGAAACGCCGCCAAAAGTACGAGCGTTACCTTTCCGACGCTGCGCGTTCGATAGGCCACGAGGCCGATGAAGCTGAGCACCAGCACCGGCCCGATGCCGAGATCGATCGTGTAAGCGGCGCCTAACAAAAGGCCAGCGGCGATTAGTTGCCCCCGCGTCTTCGGATTCAGAAAGGATAAGAGAACGCAGCAAACCGCCAGGATCAGGATGTGATTGTTGACCTGCCGCGCGTAAGGCAACGCGATCGTGGCGAAGGCAAAACTCGCAGTGACGAGCAAACGCGTCATCGTCCCTAGCGATTGTGCCAGCCGATCGATGCAGAAGACCGAGATTACGTAGGCCAGCCCGCTCGAAAAAAGCGTGAGCAAATAGCAAAAACGCGCCGGCTCCGTGCGTGCGACCAATCCCGTCGTCCCCTGCAGCACTCGATAGATTGCGGCGAGATATAACGCTGGGACGGGCGATTTATCCGAGTAATAATGCCCGTCGATGAAGAGCTTGTCCTGCGTCCCGCGCGAGAGCAGGAGCGTGTCGCCAGCCGGATACGGTAACGGCGCGGCAGTGCTGGCTGGCGGCGGTTGTACGAAGATCGACTGGTCGATCACCCACGTCCCGTAATCCACCAGGCATTCCACGGTGGCCAGTCGGCTGCCGTCATTCCAACTGCCGGCAAACGGCCGCGCGCTGAGCAACGCGACCAAGGCCGCGATCACCACGACCGCGAGCGTGATCCCCCGAGAAACAGCGGCAGATGGATGCATCGCCGCGAATCTAATGCGGACGCCGATTTCTAACGAACTCCGTCAAGCGGACGTGCAGTCCGTCTAGCTTTGGCGCCTTAGGTCAGCGCGACCGCCTTAAACGAGCTGACGACATCGTCCGGTCCCTTGTCGGAAAAAAAGCATTCGTAGAAGCCCGGTCCAAGTTCCCACATGTCGCCTTTGTAGTAATCGTCCCGATAAAATTGCCAGACGCCGCTCACGATAATGAGCGAGCTGATGCGGTCGTTCCAGAAATCGCCCAGAAAAAGAAAACTCAAATTCGTGCGCGCGTAAGCTCCTTTGAAACCAGCGTGATCGTAAACGACGAGCTCGGGCATCGGCGGCGCTTCGGTCAAAACCGGTTCCTTCTCCAGGGCCGCAGCGCAAGCGTGATACTTCAACGGAGCGACGTTCCATTTCGTATCGATGACACAGCCATTATCTGGCGACAGTTCGGTTTTGGATATTTCTCTCATATGCGGGTGGTGTGCGGCGATTCCAACAGACGGCCGGGTTGATGTCGAGGATAGGATTTCGCTCCGAAAACTCAGATGCGGTGCTCACGTTGGTCTGAACGGAGCCGGATGGTCTTGTTCTGCAGGTCGTGCGCTGTGCGGATGAAACGCACTGTTTTGCTCTTCGCCCGCATCAAAATGGAATGCGTAATCGTATGCGGACCACGCGTTTGAATTCCCTTTAAGAGCGCGCTGTCGCTGATGCCGGTCGCGCAGAAGATTATGTTCTTGCCGTTCGCCAAATCGTCCGCGAAAAAGACGCGGCCGAGATCTTTTTCGTGCCCCTGCGCGATTAACTCGTCGCGCTCGTTATCATCGCGCGGCCACATCTTGCACTGCATGTCACCGCCAAGGCATTTGATCGCCGCCGCAGCCAGGACCGCTTCCGGCGAGCCGCCGATACCCATGAAAAGGTCGATCCCGCTCTCCGGATTGGCCGGCGCGATCGCCGCCGCGATGTCGCCATCGCTGATCATACGGAGTGATGCGCCGACGCGTCGAACTTCCGCCACCATTTCTTTGTGGCGCGGCCGGTCGAGCACCATCACCACCACATCCTGCACGCGTTTATCGAGCGCCTTCGCCACCGTGATGAGCGTCTCCTCAATCGGGCTTTCCAGCTTCAGCGTATCGATCCCCGCGAGCTGCATCGCCCGCGTCACCCTCGGACCATACGAAAGCTTCATCATGTAGAACGACGGGATGTCGCGCAGCGCCTCATCCACCCCATCCTCCGGGCTGGCCGCCGCGATACAAGCGATCGAGTTCGGCATCCCTTTCGAGATGTTCGTCGTGCCGTCGATCGGATCGAGTGCGATGTGGAAATGCGGCGCGCCGAGCTGCCAGGTGCCCAGTTGCTCTCCCTTGAAAATTCCCGGTGCGTCGTCCTTGATCCCTTCGCCGATCACGACCTCGCCGCAGATGTTCATGAGATCGAACATCCCGCG
>JBDUAH010000292.1:0-3371 GCA_040004745.1 Chthoniobacterales bacterium
TCGATGATCGGAAACCGATCTTCCATCTGGAGCGACATGAACATCCGCGGCATGAGCGGGAAGTGGAAATTCATGTGCGACTCGTCGCCAGTGCCGAAATAGGCGACCGCGTCTTCGGGCCACTGATTCGCCTCCGCCAGAAGCATCCGACCCTCGTAACGCGAGTCCATGTGAGCGCGCAATTTCTTCAGATACACGTGTGTCTCGGCGAGATTTTCGCAGCTCGTGTTCTCGCGTTCGTAAAGGTACGGCACGGCGTCGAGGCGAAGACCGTCCACGCCCATATCGAGCCAGAAATCGAGCACTTTCGTGACCGCTTCGTGCACCGCGGGGTTGTCGAAATTCAAATCCGGCTGGTGCGAATAAAAACGGTGCCAGTAGTAGGCTTTCGCGACGGGATCCCATGACCAATTCGACGTTTCGAAGTCTTTGAAGATGATGCGCGCGCCTTCATACTTGTTAGGCGTATCGCTCCAGACATAGAAATCACGCTCCGGCGAACCGGGCGCCGCGCGGCGCGATTTCTGGAACCAGGGATTCTGATCGGACGAGTGATTGATGACCAACTCGGTGATCACACGCAGGCCGCGAGCGTGCGCAGCCGCGAGGAAATCTTTGAAGTCGCGGAGCGTCCCGTAGTTCGGATTTACGTCGTAATAATCGGCGATGTCGTAGCCGTCATCGCGCAGCGGCGAAGGGTAGAACGGCAGAATCCAGATCGCGGTGACGCCGAGTTCCTGCAGGTAGTCGAGCTTCTCAATCAAGCCTCGGAAATCGCCGATGCCATCGCCGTTGCTATCGTGAAACGTCTTGACGTGAAGCTCGTAGATGACCGCGTCTTTATACCAAAGCGGATCGACGGGCAGGGTGTCAGTGACGGGTCCGGGCATGCGTTAACACTTGGCGCACATTGCAGACGGGCGCAATCGCACCTCGGTCGCGGCTCACCCGGAAGCGGCTCGGTTTTTAGCCCCGTCCGGGCACAACGCCGCAGAGCTTCATTCCCGCCCAGACCGCGGCAAAACCGCAGAACACGCTGAGCGTGGCGTACGAACACGCGACCGCGATTTCTCCACGCCGAATGAGATTTACACCTTCGACTCCGAAGGCAGAGAACGTCGTGAAGCCCCCAAGCAGGCCCGTAAAAAGAAACAAGCGCGCGTCGGACGTGAAAACGAAATATTTCTCCGCCAATCCCGACAGCATCCCGATGACGAAACAGCCGACGATGTTGATGCAGAAGGTCGTAATAGGAAAACGCCACGGCAGCGAATGATGCCACACGACCGCGCCCAATCTGTAGCGGGCGATGGAGCCGATGAATCCGCCGAGGCCCACAAAAAGCGCTTCTTTCATTCGTGCATGCGGCGTCGGAAGTGAAGACCGGCCGCGCTGTCCTCGACGGCGCGGAGGGCAAACGCGGCGCGCACTTTTCGCTTAAAGATCGGTCGTTTGGCTGGCCACGCAGCGCCACTTTCCCTTGCGCTTCACCCACGTGTCCGTGAAACGCCGAGAGCTTTTAAAGCGCTTCCCTTCGGGTGTCATCCCGGCTTCCCGCGTAACACCCGTGACAATGGCGGTATCGTCGCTGGGCGTGCGCACCGACATACTGCGTGCGTCCACCGTGGCATAGGTGTTCTTGTCCCTCCGCAAAGCGGAAGTGAGGGTGGATTTCGATCCGACTTTGCCGGTCGATGAGGTGCCGACAAAATCGGAGGCCAGCAAGTCGCTTAACGCTTTGACGTCGTGCTCACGAATGGCGGCCTGCCATTTATTTTCCATCCGTTTCACGATCGACGCGACGTTGCGATCCGGACGATTCGAGAGATCGAAGGTCGGACGGCTCCCCCCCACGTTATCGCTTTGATCTTTGACCTTCGGAAGTGCGAAATCCGTCGGGCGCGGCTCGGCGGCGCGGACTGGTTTTTCGTGGAGAATTCGCGGGTGTTTGGCAGTCGGCGTCGAAGGCGGCTGCTCCGGTTCGCGCGGCGGCGGAGTGGAAATTGGTGGCGGCGTGGCGGAGGCTACCGGCGAAGGCGCGGCCTTTGGCGTGGGCGCCACTTTCGGCGTGGGCTGCGGAGTCGCGGCTGGCGTTGGCATCGGTGTCCGTTCCCGTTGGGGCGTGGGCTTTTCTTTGGGAGTCGGTTTCTCTTCCGGCGTCGGCTTGGCTGTGGGCACAGGAGTACTGGCAGGAGTCGGCGGCGGAGATTCGCGTGCGGGTTCCGGGGTTTCACGGATCACCGGCGGAGGTGTTTGCTGGACCACTGTCGGCTCCGGGGTTTGCCGAATTGCAGGCGCCGCCGTGGCCGGCGGTTGCCTACGGGGTGGGGTTGCAGTCGACCGGGGATTCGCAGGCATTGGCAAGGGCATTCCATTGCTGCTGCGGAGGATTTCTGGCGGCGGCGGGGTCGGAGTTGGCGTGGGCTTCGGTGTCGGGGTAGGCGTGGCTTCCTCTTCAATTCCCATCGGAGTAGGTGCCGCCACGGCGGGCGACGGAGAGAGGTGCCGGATCGGTGCGGCGGCATCTTGCCCCAGCAGACACGGGGCGACCGCGAAGCTGCAAGCGAGCGCACAGGCGAAATATCTAGGAAAATTCATCGGAGAAGCCATTGAAGTCGGCGCGGGATGGTAGTGCGGTCTGATTCGTCCGGTCAACTTGATTCGCGACCAGTCTTCCATCGGCGGGAATGAAAAAAATCCGCGCCAGAAATGGGTTGGACGAAATCGAGACCTCACACTAAGACTGCATACCTGCATGCGCTCAACGCTTCCAATTTCTTCGCGTTCCGAACTCTCGCGTTACCGGCTGATTTTTCTTTCATGATCACTTCCAGCACCGAGGACGCTACGCCCGGCGTCGACGGAGACGAAAGACCGACCCGTCCCCCAGCTCCTGTGTACGAGGGTCCGAGCGATCTCGAATTAATGCACGCGATTCAGGAGGAAAAGCCGGAGGCACTGGAGCAACTCTACGATCGATATAACGGCATCATTAAAGCGCTCATCTTGCGCGTGATCCATAACGAGGCGGAAGCGGACGATCTTCTGCAGGAGATTTTCATGGAGATCTGGAACCAGGCGAAAAATTTCTCCGCGCAAAAGGGGAAACCGCTCGGTTGGATGGTGACGCTGGCACGACGACGCGCCATTGATGGCCTGCGCAAAAAACAGGCCTACATGCGTGCCGGAGAACGGTTACAAAATGAGACCGAGCAGCAACCTGACGCGTGGATTCACAACGCCACCGAAGAGGAAATCAATTCTGGCGACACGCGGGTGCTGGTGCGTCGTGTGATCAATACTTTGCCGGAAGCGCAGCAGCAGGCGATCGACCTCGCTTTTTTTCGCGGCATGAGCCAGCGCGAAATCGC
>JBDUAH010000293.1:0-3369 GCA_040004745.1 Chthoniobacterales bacterium
CCGGAGTGGAACTGGTGGTGGCGACGCCGGGTCGCTTGATCGATCTAATGCAGCAACGGTACACCAATTTTTCCGGCGTTGAATTTCTCGTGCTCGATGAAGCGGATCGCATGCTGGACATGGGGTTTCTCCCACCGATTCGACAGATTGTGCGCGGCCTGCCGCAGAAACGGCAGACGCTCATGTTCTCGGCCACGCTTTCGCGCGAGATCGAGTCGCTCACGCATGAGTTTCAGAAGTCGCCGAAGGTGATCGAGATCGGTCGCCGCGCGAACCCGGCGGAGACTGTGACGCAATTTGTTTACGAGGTGAAGCAGGCGCTGAAGCCTTCGCTGCTGCTGCATCTGTTAAAAGAACCGGAGTTCGATACGGTCCTGGTTTTTACCCGGACGAAACACGGTGCGGATCGGATTGCACGCCGGCTCGAAGGCGCAGGAATCAAGACGGGAACGATCCACTCCAATCGCTCGCAAAATCAGCGCCTCCGGGCCTTGAAGGATTTCAAGTCAGGCGCGGTGCGCGTCTTGGTGGCGACGGACATCGCGGCGCGCGGGATCGACGTGGACGGGATTTCGCACGTGGTGAATTACGACTTTCCGATGCACAGCGAAGATTACGTTCACCGTATCGGACGCACCGGGCGCGCGCATGCGGTGGGTGATGCGATTAGTTTCATCACCCCGGAAGATCATGGGCCACTGCGCTCGCTCGAACGCTTTATCGGGCGCGGGATTGTGCGGAAGCGCGCGGAAGGATTCGACTACGATATGCAGGCGCCACCACGCGAAGATCGGGTGAGAGGACAGCCGCGCGGAGATGTGCGCGAACGGCGCAATCGCCCCGCCGGCTCAGTGCCAGGCGCGTCGGCTCCATCGGCGAGACCGCCGCGGCCACCGCAACGCGCTTTCGGTCGCGGCCGACGCTAGGACTTTAGGCAGAATGCCGCGATACGTTGCTTTCCTGCGCGCCATTAACGTGGGCGGGCACGTGGTGAAGATGGAACGGCTGCGCGGGCTATTTGCGGAGATGGGTTTCGCGAAGGTTGAGACGTTCATCGCGAGCGGGAATGTGATTTTCGAAACGCGGGCGAAGAGCGCGGACGCGCTGGAGACGAAGATTGAACATCACCTGAACAAGGCGCTCGGATTCGAAGTCGCTACCATGGTCCGGGGCGATTCCGAACTGGCGAGGATCGCCGCCACCAAAGCATTTCCGCCCGAAGAGACCGGCGTGGAAGGTGCGGCCGTTTACGTCGCGTTCCTCAAAACAGCGCCGACCAAAGGGGCGGCGGAAATGCTCAACAGCCACGAGGGAACGGTCGACGAGTTCAAGGTTCGCGGTCGAGAAATCCACTGGCTCTGTCGAAAACGTTTCAGCGACTCCGAGTTCTCCGGCGCTAAGCTAGAGAAGCTGCTCCGGATGCCGATAACGGTGCGCAACACGACGACTGTGCAAAAAGTAGCGGCCTTGATGGGCTCGGGTAGCGCACGCCTGGAGGCGTGCGCTCCCCGGACCAGTTCTCGCTAACCGCCTTGTGCGAAGGAGAAAATAATCAGGGCCACGATCAATATCGCGAGGACAAGCAAAGCGATCTTGACCCAACTCTTCGGATACTTCCCGGCAATCGTACCGGTAACTCCATTGGCGACTACTCGATAGGCGCTGCCGCCATACTGGTAGCTCAGAATCCAGATCGGCAGCAGCACGTGTTTGAAGGTTTGCGCGCTGTAGTCGGCTGCGACCTGCAGGTTGCGGTAGGTGTCGCCGGGGATCTGCCCGGCGCACATCTGGCGCACTTTTGCGTCCATCGTCTCTCGCGAATTTTTCGACGCCGCCACGAGGTCGATCTGGTATTGCTCGACCACCCAACCAGAAACATAGCCGGCATCGTAGGGCGCGAGCTCCTTCGTCGGAAATGGCTCGATGCGGCGCAGCAAATCTGCGGGAACACCGCGAGAAGCGGGCACCAATTCGTCATCAAAGAAATGATCGAGCGCACCGCTCGCGTATTCCCAACGCGTGTGTTGCACCTGGCGAGTCTGGCTGTTCCCCTTTGAATCGGTGTAACTCTCGGTCGTGTAATAATAATGGCCGGCTTCCGCGGTCCATTGCGCGGCCACCTGCGCGTCGAAGGTCCAATACGGCAGGTAGAGGCCGTGAATGGTGTCAGTAAAGGCGCGACCCTTGAAACGATTTGGCGCGAACCAGCGACTGCGATACCACGCGTGCACTTTCTCCCGCACGTCACCCTGGCTGAGCTTAAACGGGAGCAAGCTTTCCGGGCGGATCGGCGCCTCGGTTTGCTCGTACGGCACGAGCGCGGGCGAACCGCAGAAATCGCACGTCTGCGCCACGCGTTCCGGTTTGAAAACGGAGATCGCCTGGCAGCTCTGGCATTTCACCGAGCGAGTGGCGGTCTGCCAGCCCCGGTCGCTTTGCGGGATCGCGGCCAGCGCGGTAGCGAGGTCGATCTCCTGCACTGCGCCTTTGGCCGCGGTGCCAGGCTGGAGGGGCGAAACGGCACCGCAGAACGGGCAGACGAGCGCTTGCTTTTGAGGCGACCATTCGGCCGCGCCGCCGCACGAAGGGCAATCGAAGCGCCGCTGGGCGGTTAGGTCGGATGAGACAGGAAGCGGCGGCGGGCCTGCTCGTTCGGCCGCAGGGCTGGGGAAGGGCGGGGGAGCCCAGCCACTCGGTGACGACGGAGCGTCCCCCTCCGGAAGCTCGCCCATAGAGTTAGCTTTGGAGGAATTCGTTCAACGCCGCGCGGGTCACGCGATAACTGGAGCCGATCTTTTTCCCCTTCAGATCACCGCTTTCCAAACTCTGCATGACGTCGGCTTCACTTACGCCCATCGCTTCCGCCGCTTGGGCTGGAGTGAGGAGTTCGGGCATCGCGGACGCGACTGGAGCCGCCGCGCCCGGCGTCGAAGGACTGCCGGACGGTGCAGTCGATTGCATGGAATTTTGCTGCTGCATGATCTGTTGCGCCATGGCGAGACCGACCGCCATCTCTGTCGCCACGCCGCCAGCGCTGCCGCCCTGTTCCATGCCCTGCGCCATCTGGAATTTCACGTAGTCGTTTAAATTGCCGACTGCGGCCATGCTCGAGCGTTTGTCGATTGCCTTCTCCACTTCTTCGGGCACGGAGACGTTTTCGAGGATGAAGCTGGCCAGCTCGATGCCGTATTTCGCCTGGATGATCGGATTGATCAGCGGCAGCAAGGCCTCTCCCACTTCCTGGTATCGCGTGGCCACATCGAGCACGGGAATCTTCGCGCTCGCGATCGCGTCGCTGAAGATGCTGACGATGCGCGACCGCATCGTTTCTGTGAACTCGTCGAGACGGAAATTGCGATCGGAGCCGGC
>JBDUAH010000294.1:0-3365 GCA_040004745.1 Chthoniobacterales bacterium
ATGGGAATTCGGCGTCCAGATCGTTGAGGAAAAAGACGAGCATAAGTTCGCCTTCGATCTGCTCGATCCGACGAAGATTATTCCCGAGGAAATGGTGCCGGTGACGCCGTTAGGCAGACTCGTCCTCAATCGTAATCCCGATAACTATTTCGCGGAGACCGAGCAGGTCGCATTTCACCCGGGCCATCTCGTGAGTGGGATCGATTTCAGCGACGATCCGCTTTTGCAAGGCCGGCTTTTTTCCTACACCGACACGCAACTGACGCGACTCGGCGGTCCGAACTTCGCGCAGATCCCGATCAATCGGCCCACCTGCCCGATGCACAACAATCAACGCGACGGACATATGCAGCAGATCGTGAATCGTGGTGAGACTAGCTACTTGCCGAACACGATCAGCGGCGGTTGCCCGATGCAGGCGACGGAAAACATGGGCGGCTTCGTCAGTTACGCGGAGAAAATGCAGGGCGCGAAAGTGCGCGGGAAGACGGATAAATTTTTCGATCACTTCAGCCAGGCTGCGCTTTTTTTCCAGAGCCAGGCGCCCTACGAACAGCAGCACATCATCAACGCGCTCACGTTTGAACTCGGGATGGTGACACGGCCGGCGATTGTGGAGCGCATGCTCGGGATGCTGAACAAGGTCGACAAAACACTCGCGAGCGGCATCGCGGAAGGATTGGGGATGAAAGTGCCGAGCTCGGTCAAAGGCCGGACCAACCAGGCGGTTGGCGCCGATGCCGGACGCAACACCGAATCGAAACCGATGAAGAACACCTACGGGAAATCGCCGGCCTTGAGCATGAACAACACGGTTAAGGACACGATTGCGACCCGCAAGATCGCCATCCTCGTCGCAGCCGGCGTGGACGATACCGATTTTTCCACCATGAAAAATGCCCTAACGAAAGAGGGAGCAATGGTGAAAGTGGTCGCGCCTCGTGGCGGCACCCTGAAGACTGCGCAAGGCGCGGACCTCAAAGTGGACATGAGCTTAGTCAACGCGGCTTCAGTTCTCTTCGACGCGGCCTATGTGCCTGGCGGCGAAAAGAGCGCGGCGACTCTCGCTGCGGACGCTCGTGCGATCCTCTTCGTGAACGAAACGTTCAAACACTGCAAAGCGCTCGCCGCCACCGGCGCGGGCGTGCAAGTGCTGCGGGCTTCCTCCATCCATCTGGACGCAGCCAAAAGCGATCCCGCGCTCTTCGCCGATGACAAATCGGACGCGAAGAAGATCGCGTCCAAATTCATCAAAGCCATCGCGCAGCATCGTAACTGGGATCGCGAAACGAAGGCGAATATCCCGGCGTAAGCGATTTTCGACCTCTTTTTTACGAGGCGTCGTCGCTCTCACACGTCCCGCAGGGACGTGGCTACAGACGCGCACGGCGCGACCGCGAGGACTTACCGTGAAGGTTTGGGTTGGGTGGGACTCGAACCCACAACCAACGCCTTAAAAGGGCGCTGCTCTACCATTGAGCTACCAACCCGCGTGGGCCTCTCGTTTTAGTCCACTTCCGGAGATGACGCAAGGGACAGCCCGCAGCGCGGCTGCGGCTTTTTTCGCTCCGGCGCGAGGGCGCACTCTCAGATTGACGAGTCCGTTCTAAAGAATGAGTCTCGCCCCAGGGCGGCAGCGGGAGAGGGCCGCACTACGCTATGCAATTTCTCAAGGAGCCCCGGGCCGCAATTTTGTACCATCGCCTCGCGCGATTGGGCAGCTGCGTCTGTCGAGGCGCCACAATCGCTGCGGTTTTGCTGTTGAGCGCGCGGGCCTCGGGCCAGGAAGCGATCGCTCCGTCCATCGTGGGCGAGGGTCCGACGGGTGAGGTTTATCGTTCACCCTCGGAATTGAAGAAACTCTCGCTGCAGGAACTGGTGGACGTGGAGATTACGTCGTCGTCGCGGCGCCCGGAGCCCATCTCGCAAGCGTCCAGTGCGATCGATGTCATCACGGGCGACACGATTCGGCGATCCGGCGTGACGAATTTGCCAGACGCGCTGCGGTTGGGCGCGGGGATGGAGGTCGCGCAGATCGATGGTCACACCTGGGCGATTTCGGCGCGTGGTTTCAATATCAGCACGGCGAACAAATTGCAGGTCTTGCTCGATGGACGCAGTCTTTACACGCCGCTCTTTTCCGGCGTGTTCTGGGATGTGCAACGCACGTTCCTTCCGGACCTGGAACAGATCGAAGTGATCCGCGGCCCCGGGGCCACATTGTGGGGCGCGAACGCGGTCAATGGCGTGATCAATATCCGCACGAAAAGCGCTCGGGATACCCAGGGTTTCCTGCTTGACGCTGGTGGCGGGAGCGAAGGCGGCAACGTGGGACTTCGATATGGCGGACGCATCGGCCGCGACACCTATTATCGCGCCTACGTCATGACCGAGAGAACCGATAGTCTCTCGCTCGAAGGAGGCGGCGATGCGCAGGACGGGACGGATTTTACGCAAGGCGGTTTCCGGATCGAGTCAGCGTTGGGATCCGACGATACGCTTACGCTGCAGGGCGATGGCTACGCGGGCGCGTTTGGCCAATTGAACGCGCCGGACATTGAGGTGGATGGCGGGAATTTGATTTCGCGCTGGGTGCACCAATTGGGGGTCGATTCCAGTCTCTCGGTGCAGGGATATTACGATCGCACCCATCGCCTCATTCCCGGCGTCTTCGAAGAACATCGCGACACGTTCGATATCGAACTCGAAGGCCGTTTCGTTCTCGGCGCACACGATATTGTTTACGGTGGGAACTATCGCATCTCCTCGGACGAGATCGGCAACCTGGGGCCGACACTCGCGTTTTTGCCGACAAACGAGACCGAACAACTGGTCAGCGCCTACGTGCAGGATGAGTGGCATATCATCCCACGCCAGTTCTCGGTCGTGGCCGGCTCGAAGTTCGAATACAACACGTTCAGCAACTTCGAAGTCCAGCCTTCCGGGCGTCTGGTTTGGACGCCCACTGCAGAGCAAACGCTCTGGGGCGCAATCTCGCGGGCCGTGCGCACGCCCACGCGCATCGATCAGGATTTATTTGTGCCCAACCCTTCCACCGGCGCTTCCGTGGCGCTGCGCGGGACACGCGATTTCGAGTCGGAAGTTTTAGTTGCCTACGAGTTGGGTTACCGGGTGCAGCCGTCGAAGACCCTCTCCCTCGATCTCTCTCTTTATTACAACGATTACGACAACCTCCGCAGCCAGGAGCCGCAGGGGCCGACCGGGAGTCCGATTATTCTCGCGAACATGCTGGAGGGCCAGACCTATGGAGCTACGCTGGGAGGCCGTTGGCGTGTCACGGATTGGTGGGAGCTGGACGGAAACGTGAGCGGGTTGCACGTGGATCTCCATCGCAGTCCCGGCAG
>JBDUAH010000295.1:0-3359 GCA_040004745.1 Chthoniobacterales bacterium
GCCGGACAAACGGAAACGAGCGCGTCGCCTTATGACTATTTCACCGCTGGGAGATTCCGCGCTCACGATCCACGTGCGCGAGGAATTTGCGACCGATCCGCGCGGGTGCTTGCGCGAGGTAGAGGGCGTTCTGAACGCGCTGCAGACAGCGCCGCTTCCCGGAGTGGTGGAGATGGCTCCGGCATTCGCGAGTGTGACGGTGTTCTACGATCCGGCCGGGAGCGGTTTCGAAGAGATCAAAGGCACGATCGCCGGTCTTCTTGAATCGAATCCGAAACTCGCGAAAAAGAAGGAGCGGTTGGTGGAAATCCCGGTGTGCTATGAAGGAGAATTCGCGCCTGATCTGGGGCTGGTGGCGAAGCGGGCGCGCCTGACACAGCGCGAGGCGAAAGTCGCTCACGCAAGCGCTCGCTATCGCGTGTCGTGTCTAGGTTTTGCCCCGGGCTTTCCTTACCTGGCGGGTTTGCCGCGTTTGCTGGCTACGCCGCGTCGCGTCGCGCCACGTGTGCAGATGGCGGCCGGCTCGGTCGCGATCGGTGGCGGGCAAACAGGGATTTATCCGCAGGCGTCGCCTGGCGGTTGGAATGTGATTGGACGGACGCCGCTGCGTTTGTTCGATGTCGGCATGGAGCAGCCCGCGTTGCTGACATTGGGCGATCGGGTGCGTTTCCGCGCCATCTCGCGCGCGGAGTTCGAAGACATACGCGGGATAGTATGACGGCCAGCATTGTTCGCTCGGGGTTTCTCAGCAGCGTGCAGGATCTCGGCCGTCCCGGGCATCGCGCCAGTGGCGTGTCGTTAGGCGGCGCGCTCGATCCACATGCACTCCGCGTGGCGAATCTGCTGGTCGGTAATGCCGAGTCGGCGGCGGGTTTGGAAGTCACTTTGGGCCAGATGCGGATCGGGTTTGCGAGCGATCGTCTGGTGGCATGGGCGGGTGGCGAATTCCACGCGCGCGTTGCCGATGACGAAATTCCGGCGGGTCACGCAGCGCTGGTCCGAGCGGGTGAGGTCCTGGAAATGTCGGCTCCCGAGAAGGGCGCGCGCGCCTGGCTCGCGATTGCCGGAGGCATTGACGTGCCGCTTGTGCTCGGCAGCCGGTCGACGGATTTGCGGAGCGGCTTCGGCGGTTTTGAGGGACGGACGCTACGCGATGGTGATCAACTTTTGCTCGGCCCGCCAGCGGAGGAGGTCGCCCAAATTTCGCGCCGGATTGGTTTGGGACGCTACACGTCGTGGCGCGCGCCTTGGGACTGGGCCTGCACGGCGCCGTTGCATCCGTTTTTGCGCATCGTCCGCGGACCGGATTGGTCGCGCTTCGAAAAGTCCACGCTCGAGGCGCATCAGATTTTCGCTGTGACTCCGCAATCGGATCGGATGGGATTGCGGTTGGAAGGTGAACCGCTGGCCTTGGCGACGAAGATGGAAATGACGTCGTCCGGCGTCGCGCCCGGAACGCTGCAGGTTCCGCCGAACGGGCAGCCCATCCTGCTTCTGGGAGATTGCCAAACGATCGGTGGCTACCCAAAAATAGCGCATGTGATCACGGTCGATCTTCCGGCAGCGGCGCAGTTGCAAGCCGGGGACGAGGTGCGCTTTGCCGAAATTTCGCTGACCGAAGCGCAAGATTTATTGATCGAACGCACACGCGATTTGCAACGCTTTCGCATTGGCCTGGAGCTGCACCTGCGATGAACCTCTGCGTCGATCTCAATTCGGATCTCGGCGAGGGCGCCGGCCACGATGCCGAACTGCTCCAGCTCGTCAGCTCGGCGAACATTGCCTGCGGTCGGCATGCCGGCAGTCCAGAGATGATGCGGGAATCGATCCGCGCCGCGCAGGAACTTGGAGTGGCAGTGGGGGCGCACCCGAGTTTCGTTGATCGGGAAAACTTCGGACGCCGGGAGATGACGCTTCCCGGCGAAGAAGTCTTCCGGCTGGTCCGAGAACAACTCGCAGACTTCCAAAAAGCCGCAGATTCGTTAGGCGTGCGGCCGCGTCACGTGAAGCCGCACGGCGCGCTCTACAACATGGCCGCGCGGGACGAGGAGATCGCAGACGCGATCGTGCGAGCGGTCGTCTCGGTCGATCCGAAGCTGGTAATTTTTGCAACGGCTACGAGTTCGCTCGCGCGTTTAGCGATGGCCAGTGAAGTGCGCGTGGCGCGGGAAGTGTTCGCGGATCGCAATTACCTGGCGGACGGATCGCTCGTTCCGCGCGATCGGTCGGATGCGCTACTGCACGATGCGGAAGCGGCGGCGAATCGTGTCTACGGAATGCTGCGCGACGGTAAGGTGCGCGCGATTGATGGAAGCGAAGTGCGCGTGGAAGCGGATACGATTTGTGTTCATGGCGACACGCCGGGCGCGGTGGAATTCGCGCAGCAGTTGCGGCTGGCGTTGCACCAGATGGGAATCGTGGTCGCGCCAGTTGGGTGACGCTTGCCCTGTCGCCCGACGATGGGCAAACTGGCGTTCCATGGCTGCGCCTGTAGAAACGAAGCGACATCTGGCCCATTCGTTAGGGCAATTGGACGCGACCATGATCGTGATCGGCTCGATGATCGGGTCGGGCATTTTCATTACCTCCGCAGAGTCGGCCCGGCTCGTCGGCGCACCGGGGTGGCTGCTCGTGGCGTGGGGGCTGGCGGGTTTGCTCACCATCACAGGTGCGCTCTGCTGCGCGGAGCTTTCCGCGATGATGCCGAAAGCGGGCGGGCAATATGTTTTCCTGCGCGAAGCCTACGGACCTCTCTTCGGGTTTCTTTTTGGCTGGGCAATCTTCCTCGTCATCCAGACCGGCACGATCGCCGCCGTGGCGGTAGCGTTTGCGAAGTTTACCGGCGTCTTATTCCCAAGCATCGCGGCGGCAAATTATCTCGTTCATCCGATTCATCTCGGCGGCGGCTACGCGATCAGTCTCTCCACGGAACAATCGCTCGCGGTCCTGATGATCCTTCTTCTGACCTGGAGCAACACGCGCGGACTCGAGCTCGGCAAGACGGTGCAGAATAGCTTCACGTTGGCCAAGACGGCTGCGCTCCTGGCCCTCATCGTGGTCGGCCTGACGCTCGGCTGGGGCGCGACGAGCGCGGCGCGGAGCGCGGTTTGGTGGGATTCGTCGGCGAACGGCTGGCTGCCGCAGGTGGCGCAGCCGGGCTTGGTCGCGACCGGTTCGTTTGCCCTCATGATGTTGCTAGGCAAAGCCATGGTCGGACCGCTCTTTGCGCAATCCGCTTGGAACAATGTGACTTTTACCGGAAGCGAAGTGCGCGATCCGGGACGGACGTTGCCGCGCGCGCTTCTGATCGGCTGCGGCATCGTGGTCACGCTCTATCTCCTGGCGAACGTAGCCTACAT
>JBDUAH010000051.1:0-11310 GCA_040004745.1 Chthoniobacterales bacterium
CGAGTTCGAGTTTTCCGTCCGCGAAATGCTCGGCCAAAGCTTCATCGTGATAATCGATCAGCTCGATCAGCGCGCGGCGGAGCTTGAGCCGCATCTCGGGATCGACCACCACCTTGAAGGGCGTCGCGCCGGGATCCGGCAAGGCCAGCTCTCTCTTCGTCGGCTCAGGCGGAGTCGTCGCGATGAGTTGGTAATCGCCTTTTTCGTCCATGTGTGAAACGCAGTCGCTGGGACCGCGGGTGGCTAAAAGAACATCGGGATAATGAGGATGGCAACGATGTTGACCACCTTGATCATGGGATTGATCGCGGGGCCGGCGGTGTCCTTGTAAGGATCGCCCACGGTGTCGCCGGTGACGGAAGCCGCGTGTGCGAACGAGCCTTTGCCGCCGAGGTTGCCTTCTTCGATATATTTCTTCGCGTTATCCCAAGCGCCGCCGCTTGAGGTCATGGCGATAGCCATGAACAAACCGGTCACAATCGTTCCGACGAGCAAGCCGCCGAGGACCACGGGACCGAGAGAGGGGATAGAAGCCACGGCGATCACGAACGCCACCGGAAGAAGCGCGGGAATAATCATTTCACGGAGGGCCGCTTTCGTCACGATATCGACGCAGACACCGTAATCCGGCTTGTCTTCGCCGCGCAGAATCCCCGGCTTGGCGGTAAGCTGGCGCCGCACTTCGCGGACGACGGCGCCGGCGGCTTTGCCCACGGCGTCCATGCTGAAAGCGGTGAAGATGTAGGGCAGCAAACCACCGATGAAGAGTCCGATGATCACTTTGGGATCATTGAGTGAGAAATCGAACGTGTAAGCGCGGCCTGTGGCGGCGAAGTGCGCCCGCAATTCCTCCACATAGGAACCGAAAAGCACCAGCGCAGCCAGACCCGCGGACGCGATCGCGTAGCCTTTCGTGACCGCTTTCATGGTGTTGCCGACTTGATCCAATTCATCGGTCACCCCGCGCACTTCGGCGGGCAACTCACTCATCACGGCAATGCCGCCAGCGTTATCCGTGATCGGCCCGAACGCATCGAGCGAGATAATGATTCCCGCCATCGAGAGCATGCTCATGACGGCGATCGCGATGCCGTAGAGGCCAGCGAAATGAAAGCTGGAAAGAATGGCGAGCCCGATGAACACAACTGGCAGTGCGGTCGCATGCTGACCAATGGCGAGACCGGCGATGATGTTGGTGGCATGACCAGTCTCCGAGGCTTTCGCGATTTTCCGCACCGGGCGATACGCGGTGGAGGTGTAGTAGTTCGTGATCAAGACCACGATGAAGGTGAGCGCCAAACCGACGAGCGCTGAGAGATAGAGGGCATTGGAGGTGCGCGCGACGCTGCCGACCGTGACGCCGTTCGGGAACATTAGGTGCGTGGCGGGATAGAACAGGATCGCCGAGACGAGAGCGCTGGCTCCGACTGCGCCCATGAGCGCAGTGCCCGGCTTCATGTTGCTGATATTGACGAAAACGATTCCGAGAATCGCTCCCAGAACCGAAATGCCCCCGAGGATGAATGGATAGACGATCGCGGCGCGGGTGAGTTCGGCGTTGCCCGTGCCGAGAGTCAGAGCGCCCACGAGAATCGCACCGATCAAACTGACCGCGTAAGTTTCGAACACGTCGGCCGCCATGCCGGCGCAATCGCCGACGTTGTCGCCCACGTTGTCAGCGATAGTGGCAGGGTTGCGGGGATCGTCTTCCTCGAGGTTGCTCTCGATTTTGCCAACGAGATCCGCGCCCACGTCGGCGGCCTTCGTGTAAATGCCGCCGCCCAAACGTGCGAACACACTGATCAAACTCGCACCGAGGGCGAGACCGATGAGACTGCGGACCGCGAGTGCGGGGCCGACCATCTTGACCGCCAGGGTGTAAAAGATAGCGACGGAAAGAAGAGCCAGCCCGACCACGAGCAGACCGGTCACCGCGCCGCCGTTAAACGCCACCCGCATGGCCTGCGTGCGAGAGCTGCTCGCCGCCTGCGCGGTGCGCACATTGGCCAAAACCGCGATGCGCATGCCGATGTAGCCGGCCGCGAGAGAACAGGACGCGCCGATCAAAAAGCCGATGGCCGTCGCCAGCGCCGCTTCTTTCATAAAGAAAAGCAGAAGAATAAAAATAACGACCGCGATCGCGCTGATCGTCATGACCTGACGGCGCAGATAAGCCTTCGCGCCTTCTTCGACTGCGCCCGCGATTTCACGCATCCGCTCATTGCCGGGTGAGAGGCTGGTGATGGCTTTGATGAGGAAATAGGCGAAGACGAGTCCGGCCGCGGCGCAAAGCATGGAAAGCGTCACGCCAAAATCCAGGATTGAGAGAGCAAAAAGAGTCATAAGATAGGGTCGGATTGGAAGTCCGGGACTTTAGGGACTTTTCCCCGACTGGCAACGGCTATCTCCCCCTCCTGATCGTCGTCGTCTCCGTCCTCGAAACGGCGAAAAAAGGAGGACGAGATCAGTAGCTAAAGCTCAAAAAACGAACGCAATCGGCTCACAAACGACGCCGTGTACTCGGCTTCCTTCTTCGCATGCTGATTAGAAGCGCCCGCTTCCTTGAGCACGCCTTCCGTGGCCAGCTTCCGTTGGGCGAGCAGGCTGCTGAGGTGCTCGAGACATTGGGGCGAAGAACGTAGCAGATCACCCATGATGGGTTTGCTGATTTCCATGATCTCGCAATCTCCCTCGGCGCGCACTGTGGCGGTGCGTTTCTCGCCGGTGAGGAGCGACATTTCGCCGAAGCAATCGCCGCGGCGCAGGACGTTCACCTGGATCTGTGATCCGTTTCTCGCCACGGAGACCTGGGCCGTGCCTTCGACCAGCAAGAACATCGAATCGCCGCTTGTGCCCTCTTCAATGACCGCTTCGCCCCGGCCGAAATGGTTGGCGTCGCCATTGCTGACGAGGTCCTCGAGTTGCTGATTGTTGAGGCAAGAGAAAAGCGGCTGTTGGCGCAGCATTTCACGCGCTTTCTCCTGCAGCCCCTGGGTGGGGGAAGGAGGCTTGCGCTGCACCTGCAGCGTCCGGATGGGGAAGGGGATATTGATTTTCTGGCGACGGAATTCATACCAGATATTGGTCCGGATGGCGTCGCAGATGTCGTTGTAATGCGCGTGGCTCATCATGTTGAACTTGATCTCGTAGAGGATCGACGAATCACCGTAGTCCTTCAGATAGACCTTCGGCGGCGGCTCCGGCAGGACGCGATTTGCCTGATTGGTGGCGCGCAGTAGTGCATCCTTCACGCGGTTCGGTGGAACGGTGTAGTCCACGCCCACTCGGATGCGCATGGCATGGATGGCGTTTGGGTAACTCAGATTCGTGATCGTCTGCTTCACGATCTCGTTGTTCGGAATGTGTAGGTAGATGGCGTCGTTCGTGCGCAGGCGGGTCGCACCCCAGCGGATTTCCATCACTTCGCCGTAGGTCTCGCCGACCAACAACCAGTCGCCCACTTTATAAGGTCGCTGGATTTGGAGCGACATGCCGGCAACCAGGCTGCTGAGGAGATTTTGCGCGGCGAAGGCGAGGATGATCGCGGCCACGCCCGAGCCTGCGAGCACGCCTTTGAGCTGCGTTTGTGCGTGATAGCCAACGCTCAACACCAAAACCAGCGCGATCAGAAAGAGCAGCATCGCCACGGTATCGCGGAGCAATTTGGGAATGACGACCTGCCGTCGGGTCCCGAAATAAGATTCCCAAAGATAACGGTCGATCAGCGCCACGACGACGCCCGCGCTCAAGATCACCAGCGCTGCGCCCACGTGTCCGCGCCAGGTCGACTCCAATCCCCAAACGCTGATCGCGACATAAAACGCCAGCGTGAGACAAAAGAGCTGGTAGAAAATTCCGAGACGCACGCGGGCGCGGCGTTTCAGGAAACGGCCGATGGTCAGCGCCAGCAGATACGTCACCACGAAAGCCAGCCCGGTCGCGATTGGCTTTTGCGTCTCGAGGAAGGTGTCGAACATGCTACGGGGGTGAAAGTATCAGCCCGTTGGGGACGCGGACAAGCTCTCTCCTACCTAAACGCTGCGATTAACGCGGTGGCGCCAAGATTAGCCAGGCCCAACCGGCGAGAAAACAAATGCCGCCCAGCGGAGTGATCGCGCCCAGCCAGCGAATATTCGTTAGGGCGAGGAGGTAGAGACTGCCGCTGAAAACGAAGATGCCCGCGACCAAAAGATAGGACGCGCCGCGGCTCGCGGCACCGTGCGAAGCCAGAGCCACTAATGCGATGCCATGCGCCAGATGATAGAGGACGGCTGTCTTCCATACTTCCAACGTCCCATTCGCCTCCAGAATACCCTTCAGACTGTGTGCACCGAAGGCGCCCAAAGCGACCGCTAGAAAACAAAGTGCCGCGGCGATGCGAAAGAGAGGAAGAAACATTGGGGGATATTTTCCCAGAGGACACAGGAGTAGCAAGTGGCGCGTCCGATCTCCTCGATTCGCGGGAGTGCCTCGTGTCAGCGCCGGAGTGAGAGAGGATCGTCGTTCCGTGGATTCAGATCGGCCCTCATGTAGTTGTCAAGAAAGCGGAAGTCATCGCCGGGTTTCAGCGCCGCGCCGAATTTGATTGGGCTGTATTCGGTCAAATCGAGGACGCGCGTGACTGTATTGCGGTTCGCGATCTTCAGTTCCTCGGCCCGCTCGTTTTCAAGGCGCAAACGCATGCGCTCGATCATAATCTGCACACTCGAATCCTTCGGAAGCTGGAGCCGCACGTCGAAGGGTTCTTCCACGATGATTTCTTCCATTTCTGCTACGTCTTCCTGCGCGGGAAGGGGCGGCGCACTAACGAGCCACAGTGCGGCGAGCGGAATGAAAAGGCGGGGGACGAATCCGGTCATGGATATTTGTCGGCTATTTGGTGTTGTAAGTAGGACGAAAAATAGCCGGCGTAGCGAGCTTGCAATTCGGGCCGTTGCCAGTCTTGGCCCGTAATGTTGCCGCGGCAATTTAGCGCGCCGCAATGGCATTTGGCCGTGCTCTCGTCATTGTCAGTCATGGCCCAGTCGTGCGTCAGCTCGTCACCCGCTTGAACCGCTCGCATGGCCACGAAGGTGATCTGACCACTCACGCCTAGATTTGGTTCACACGAATGATTGCTGAAGATCATCGAGCCTTCCCGCTCCTCCATCGTCACCGGACAAACGAAGAGATCGTCCGCGATCTGAATCTCGGCCGCACCGAGCGTCGGCTGTAATGCACGCAACTGCTCCCGCGTGATGATGTGTCCACCTTTCACCGCCACGATCTCGTCTCGCGCGATCACGTCTTTCGCGAACAGTCCACGGCCGTGAATCGGGCTCTCGCGCACCTCCGTTTTCGGCGACAGATAACTGAGCGCCGCCGCAGTCCGCGGGATCGGGATTGGCTGCAAATCCGGCTCGATGAAGGATGCGCGCGCCGCGTCCGACCAAATCAAATTTGTGGTGTAGTGCATTCCCATGATCTCCTCGTCCAAGAGCTGACTGGCCGTTTCCAGAAACTGCTCGAAATCCATCGTCGGCCCCGCGCGATCGATGAAGTGTTGCACCGCGCGCAGCCACGCCTCGGTCAGTGTGTGATGATATTTCGAACGCGGCGCGCCGAGATGCGCGAGGAGATTCCGGAGCCCGGTCTCCATTTTCTCCAGCGCCGAGGCGTAGGGATGGAGCGAGAGATAAAGGTAAGCTACGCGCAGATGCTCGCGATGGTGGAAATCAGCGCCGCTGATTGCGCACGCCTCGAACGACGCGAGAAACTCACGGTCGGCGGCGGCAAGTTTCTTCATTTTATGACATCACACCGCGGCAGCTTGGCGCGCCACAGGTACACGGCAGTCCGGGATGTTGTGATGGTGTGTAATCCAGCGTGAGTTCCTCGCCGGGCTGAATTTCGCGCAGCGCGAAGAAAAGCAGCCGGCCGTGCGTGATCCGGCTGAAGCAGTTTGGCGTGCACGAATGATTGATGAAGGCGGTCGCATCGCCGCCGCGGCTGGCATCGATACTCCAGCCATTTCCCACTTCGCAAATCATCACCTTGCCTCCGCGCGCCACGCGTCGCGCAGCTTCGCGGTTGGAAATTCGTTCGCCGGTGAACTCGCCCACCTTCCGCCGCGCACTCAGTGTTGCCGCGGCGAAGCACCCTTTGCCGTTTATGCCGGACTTCTTCACCACTAACGGATGGGTTGTGGCTGTCGTCGCTCGCTTCACGGCACGCCCGCCGGGTCCTTCTCCTCGGGCAGCCTCGAATAGCGGATGGTGTAGCTCACCGTTTTTTCTTCCCCGGCTTTCACTGGAACACGGAACTCAATCGTCCGGCCGTCGACCTTTTTGAAGTCGTCGGATTTTGCCGTGACCTCCCATTCGTGCCAGCGCGAAGGATGTTCGATGACGCGAATCTCTACCGCTTCTTTTCGGTGATTGCGCAGCTTGATTTCGAAGGATTCCTCGAAGGTTCGCTGCTCGGGGTTCGTCAGGAAATCCGTTTGGCGACGTTCTCCGATTAGGTCGAACGCGCTGCCGCTGACGAGCCCGACCATTTCCCCCGCTGGGGTGTCGCGGATGACCGCGTCACCGGTGAATTCGAGACGATCGCCGGTTTGGTCGTAAAAGTGAAACCGACCTCGCGGTAAAGGGACGCCGAGATGATTGGCGCGATCGTTCATGAACTCGGAAAGGACAACGACGCTGCTGTTGGAATCCGCGCCAAAGCGCGGATTCAAGTTGGGCGCGCCCATCGGATCGTAGCTGAGGCGCGGTTCGGAACCCACGTAAACGAAGGAACGGCTGGCCTTGACGCCATTCGCGTGCATGAATTCGACCTGAACGCTGGCGCCGTGTTCGAGAGTGACGGGGCGCTGCATGGTGTAGGCGTAATATTCGTCCAGTTTCGCTCTCCGCATCGCCGTCCCTTCTTCGGCCTCTTCGGCCGGGACGTAGGCGCCGGAGACGATCATCCGTTCCGTGGTATCCGAGACTTCAGCCCCGACTCGATTCACGTCTCCCGCGACAATCTTGACCGCAGCGTTTTCGAAAGTCTGGGTGGTATCGTTCTTGATGCTCATCAAGCCGATCAGTTGCGTGAAATCTCCAGTCGCAGAAACGACCACGTTGTAATCCGCGTTCCAACTCAACCCATCGGTTAGATAGGTAAGCTCGCCGTCCAACTTGACGGCTTGCTCGGCTGCAATTTTCCAACTCAACTCCGGCGCCAGGACAGCGTCCGGAGGCAGGCTGGGGAAGAGCGGAGTTCCCGGCTCGTCGAACTCGAAGTGCCCCTCGATCTCGATGATGGATTCTCGAGACGAAGTGCCCGGACTCGCGGCGCGGACGATTTTCCCGGGAACGTCCTGATTGTCGTGATTTCGGTAGACGCGAAAAGGAATGATTTGATTTTCGAAATGCGCCAGCATCGCGTCCTTGTTTAGCGGTTGAGCGCGAAGTTTCTGTTCGAGAATCCGAAGGGGAACCTTTCCGCTCGGATCCCGTAGAAGAACCGTTCCTGGGTCGAGATTGCTGCTGATGCGTGAGGTCCGCACGTCGTTCTCCCCCTTCCGCAAATCTAGCGGCAACGTTTCGCGTACGACGCCGAACTTGGTGCTGTAGATCGTTAGGCTCGTCTCCGCACTCATGGCCAGCTTAACGCTTAAAAGGACAAACAGCACAAAGCGACAGAGCTTCATGAGTTCCCCTTATCAGAAGCGAACGTCTGCGGGTATAAAGAAATCCGTTTGCCCGGCTCGCAAAGACGCCGGCTCAGCGTTTCCGGCCTAACAAAGGGAACCCTTCCGAATGCGCTACGTAAGTCGCAACGGTGAGATCACCGCTCACGTTCAGAACCGTGCGGCACATATCGAGGATGCGATCGATGCCGAGAATGATGGCGATGAGTGCCGGATTGATCCCGTACGTCGCCAGCATAACGATGATGAACGGAATCGATCCGCTCGGAACGCCCGCCGTCCCGATTCCGCCCAGGATGGCGAAGTAGGCAATGCCGAGTTGTTGCCAAAGCGTGAGATCGATTCCGGCGAGCTGGGCGAGGAAGAGCACGGTGACGCCTTCGTAAAGGGCTGTGCCGTTTTGATTAGCCGTCGCACCGACGGTGAGGACGAAGCTGTTAATCTCGCGCGGCACACCGAGGTTTTCTTCTGAGATGCGGAGCGCAGTCGGGAGTGTCGCGTTGGACGAAGAGGTCGAAAAAGCTGTCAGCATGACCGTCTTAATGCGCCGGAAAAATTCAATCGGGTTGATCCGGGACAGAAACCAAACCGAGAGCGAGTAAACGCCGAACATATGCAGGATGAAGCCGAGCATGGCCGTGACCACGAACCAGCCGAGCGCCCCTAACAAGTCCAATCCGAAGCGCGCGGTGTTGTTGAAGAGGAGACACGCCACCGCGAAGGGCGCGAGCTTCATGATGATGTCGATGACCTTGCAACAGATCTCGAAAAGCGCCTGGAGCGCGGCGAGAAGCGGCGCGGCAATCTCCGGTTTAACGAGCGTCGCCGCCACTCCGAGGATGACGGCGAAGAGCATGAGATGCAGCATGTCCGGCGTGTCAGTTTGCTTGTCTGCTCCCGCGCGGATGCCGGCGACGGCGGCGACGGGATTCGAAGGAACAATCGTTTTCACTACCTGCATCAAGGCGGAGTCTGGTGCGGCGGTCGGCTTTGCGGTGGCTTCGGCGACGCGCTTGGCGGCATCGCCTCCGTAGCGCGCTTCGAGTCCGGCGCGCGTCGCGGGGTCGAGGCGCTTCCCGGGCTTGATCGTGTTTGTGAGCGTGATGCCGATAATGACCGAAATGGCAGAGATCACGAGCGTGTAGGCGAACGATTTGAAGCCCACGCGGCCCAGCTTCCGGATGTCGCCAATGCCCGCCACTCCGACGACGAGCGAAGAGAAGACGAGCGGAACGACGATCATCAGGAGCAGACGAAGGAAGAGCGTGCCGATCGGTTCGGTGATGTTCGAGACTGTCCAGACGACTCGCGGATCGTCGCCGCCGAGGAGCATGTTGGCCGCGACGCCGCCCACGACTCCCACGGCGAGGCCGATGAGGATGCGCGTGTGCAACGCCATGCCTTTCGGCGCATCCGGCGTTTCGTCGTCAAGATCGGTCGTTTCCTCGCGCTCATAGGCGTCCGAGTTGGGGTCGCGGCGAGGTGTGTGAGGATCGTCCATAAGTTTGGACGCTATCCTTACGGCCTGGGAGCGCCGGCTGCCAGCCCCAGGATGCCATGCGCTACCCCGCGGCGCGTCTTGCCGCCGCTCTGTCTTCGCTACTTCTTTTCTTCGAAGAGCGGGAGGAATTTGCCGTAGCCTTCTTCCTTCAGCTTCTCCACGGGCACGAAGCGGAGCGCAGCGGAATTCATGCAATAGCGCATGCCCGTCGGCGCGGGGCCGTCATCGAAAAGATGGCCGAGGTGCGCGTCGGATTTCTTCGATCGGATCTCGCCGCGAACCATGCCTAACGAGCGATCGGTCTTCTCCGCAAGATTCTCTTTCACGAGCGGCCTGGTGAAGCTCGGCCAGCCGGTTCCGCTTTCGAATTTATCGAGCGAACTGAAGAGCGGCTCGCCGCTGATCCGATCGACGTAGATGCCGTCGCGGTGATTATTCCAATACGGATTGTGGAAGGGAGGCTCCGTCCCGCTCTTCTGCGTGACCTCGTATTGAATCGGCGAGAGCTTGGCGCGTAGTTCGGCATCGGTTGGTTTTTTGCCGCCGGGGCTCGGTGAAAACGCTGGCTTTGAATCATCCATGGCGACCGCAGTATCACTCGCATCGTGATTCTGTGCGCGACTAAAGAAAACGAAGCCGCCGGCCAGGAGAGCGAGGATGAGGAGGATCGCGGGAAAGGCGGAGCGCGCAGCGCGCGAGGAAGTGGGATTTGTGTTCATGGTTTGTTTCCTATGAGAGGGATAACTCACCACTTTATTCGCCGCGAGGCGCGAACGCGGACGCAACACGAGCTGTTAATCGTCGCGGCCTTCTTCGCGCACCTGAATGTAGCTGCGGAAAATCAGCAGCCCGATGGGCGCGACCGCCGCCGACGCGGCGAAGATCAACCACATCCTCGCTGGCCGTTGCGGGCCAGTCGCCGGGCAGAACGCGGCCAGCATCCAGCCGCCAAAACCGATCAATAATTTACCGACGAGAAATGGCAGGTAAGCGAGCGAACCGTAGGATGCTTCCTGGCCGGGCGGCGCAATCGCGGCGGCGTATTCGTAAACCCGCGGCGAGTAGATCGATTCGCCGATCGAGTAGATCACGAGGTAGATCGCCGACATCACGTAGTAGGGATGCACGGGGCCGTTGAGGCCAAGATAATCGTGGCCGAGCCATTGGCCGAACGCACCGTTCGCGGCGGAGACAAACCAAGTCGCGGGCAGCGCCATTACGAGGACGCCCGCGGTGCAAACTGCGCCGCCCACAATCACCATCCGATACGCGGCCCGACGTTGCGTGAGCGCGCCGAGAATGGGCGCGAGGAAGATCACGATCCAGCCGTTGATCGCGGTGAGCCGGCCGATCGGCGCGTGCAGTCCCATGACTCGATCGCCGAATTTCGGGAAGACGTAATCCATTTGCAGAAAGAGAGCTTTCAAGAAACCGATCAGGAGGAAGAAGAGGAGGAGCCGATAGAATCCTGGTTGCCCGACGAGTCGGCGAAATAGCGCGGCCGTTCCCTCGGCGCTGCGCCGGATCGTTTCGCCGATTCCGCTCAACAACCCGGATTGCGTCGCCACGGCTTCCCCCGCCGGGCGCGCCTCGGCGCTGCGGCGGAGGAAATAAACGGCCGGGAAGAGGAGCAGCTCGAACGCGAGACTGACCATGAAAAGCTCCTGGTGCGGGGTCGGATGAAAGCTGCCGAAGCTGACCTGCAGATCGAGTCGTCGGACATAATCGAAAATGTAACCGGCCACGATGTAGCCCACATTCATGATCGCGTAGATGATCGAGAAGGCCATCGAGCGCTGCCTCGTGGTCGAGTAAACGCGCGTCGCCGCGAGGAGCACCGGCGTCCCGAGCGCTTCACCGATGGCGAGCGGTAAAACGCCGAAGGCAAGGGCGAGCGCGGGATTTGTCGTCGTGACCATGCAGGTGCGCGCCACCGTACAAATCGCAACGCCGATGAAGAAGGTCCGGCGAAGCCCGATCGCATCGGTAATCGAACCGGCCAGGAGCGTGAAGACAGTCATGGCCGGCGCCCAGACCCAGCCGACTAACGCACCCGCGCTTTGATCGCTGAAACCAAGATCCTTCGAGAGCCAAAGGACCATCGTTTTGTTCGTCACGGAGTAGGCCGTGT
>JBDUAH010000296.1:0-3339 GCA_040004745.1 Chthoniobacterales bacterium
TCTGCGGCTACGGCGGCGGACTCTGGCGCAAGAAATGGCTTCTCGAGCACGAGCGAAAATTTGAGCGCGCCCAGCAGGACTCGAACCTGCGACCGTCGGATTAGAAATCCGATGCTCTATCCGGCTGAGCTATGGGCGCTGCTGGTGCAGATTAGCCCGCTCATCTGCCTTGTCGAGGCGGGCGGTCCGATGAACTCGGCGGTTCCTGAAATGGAAGGCGAACGCTTAGGCCGTCTGCGATGTGAATGACGGGAGAGCCCGCTGCGCCGACGATGAAGCTCCGGAAAGCGGATGTCCCCAAGCGGAGATGCGGACGCTGACGCAGGCATCGCTGGGATCGCCACCGGCGAACCGGCGCTCCCATTCCCGGCCGGCTGTGCTCAGGATTCGGCTGTATCTGTTCTCCAGGACGTTATTTAGCCCGTCGGCCATTTCGCGATCACCCATCCGCTCACGAGCGACTTCCGTTTTTTGGAGGCTTTTCATACCCCCTCGAAAAAGCAGGAACCACGCCGAACGAGCGGCGGTGGGTGATCGTTTAAACCGCGGCAGCTTATTTTTTGGCCGGTCCGGGGACTGGTATGACGAGTTTGCCGTCCGCTTCCGCGACAAAGCTTTCGCTCGTGCTGGAGCCGCTGCCGTTTTCGTCTTTCGATTCGACCGTGATTTTTAGTTTTTTCGTGGGCTTGATCGGCATCGCCATTTTTTCTCCGCCTGGGCCTTCTTGTACTTCCGAAGCTTTTTTCACGTCCTCAGGCGTCATGTCGACGAGTTCGATGTTCGAGATTTTCTGTCCGGCCTCGCCGGTCATCATCATCTTATAGAACTCAAGGGCCATGGGATGGGCGCCCTTGGTGTAAAGGAGCGATTCGAGCGTGGCTTTGTCACCGGCTTCGAACGCCGTCTTATATTTATCGCAGAAAGCTTTCTCCTCCGCGGGAGTGGCCGCGCGGAGAAGGACCGCGACGAGGCAGGTGATGGCGAGGGTGAGGATTGTTTTGGATTTCATGGGGCACAGGATTGGGTTAGGATTAACGGAACGAGGGATTTATGCGCGGTCGCGTTTCGGACGGCAAGGCAAATCGCGCGAGACCTCGGGCACGATCGCGACGCGCAAGGTTCTGCTAGAAGGCGCACCTAGGGAGCCGGAATCGTCTCAGTCAAACGGCCGACATCTTCGCCGCTCTGCAGCCGTTGCACCCAAGTGCGGAATTGAAACGGGTGCGCGATGGAATCGAAGGCTTCTTCGAAACCCCCGGTGCCTCGAATTCGCACCGCGCCGAAGTCGAATATGCGCCCTAGGAAGGTTTGCTCCACCGAGATGGACTCCACCTTCGAGAGGAAAATTTCCGCGGTCTTCCTGTGAACGATGCCTGTCTTGATCAATACGCGCCGGTCGGTGATAACAAATTCGCTACCGGCAAAGGCGACGGTCGGGACGAGGAGCACGAAGGTCGGGAACGGCAGCAGCCACCAGCCCAACTCCGATCCGGTGAGCGCCTGGACGGCGATCGCAAAGGGCACCGCGGCGAAAACGAAAAGCGCCAAACCGGCCAGCGCGAAGCGAACAAAAATGAACCAATGCAGCGAGGTGATGAAGCAAGGCTTCTCGTTAGGCGAAAGCGTCGAACGAGCGTAGGGGCCGAGCGCGCTGGCGTCCAACCCTGCGACCTTGGATTCGGCCGCGGCGGCAGCTAATGGGAAATGCGGCGCGGGTGCAGCTGACACGACCGGAACTTCGACCGGCTCCGGCGCGAGCGCTGATGCGTCGGTCCTGAATCTCTGAAAAGCGGAGAGTGGTCTCCAATCCGTCGTCGCCTCACCAGTGGCGAGATCCGCTGCCAGCAGCAAGCCGTTATCAAGGAACGACTGGACGTTTTCTTCCGTGAAAGGCCCACGTCGCGCCCCATTCAGATACACATAAAAATCCATCGTCGACGTCAGTTTGCGCTGAAGGAGTTACGGTCGCGCTCAGGCGCTCTCGGCCAGGTAGGCTTCCATCGATTCGCGCGTGATAAGGTGGAGCGCGCCGCAGCGCGGACAACTCATTCGCAGCAAATCTTCGTCGCCGAAGAGATCCGTCGGATCGCTTTGCATGATGGGCGCCAGGATGGTGAACATGCGCTCCTGCGAACAGCCGCAACCCCAGCGGTAGGAACGTTCTTCCAACAGGCTCAGCGTCTCCGTTTGATCAAGCGCCCGCACGCGACCGTCGGTGAGAGCGCGCAGCCAGTTTAAATCGCAGCCGGGTTGCGCTGTGATCATGACGAAGTCTTCCGGCCCATGCCGGAAGTAGCGCGCGGGACGCTGCTCGCTCCGCGCGTAATATTCCTCCGCAATCGAAAACGGCTCCGAGGCGGTGAACTCGATCGTGCTCCGGCGCGAATCCGCGCGTTCGCGCACGAGATCGGCGCAGAAGAGATTGCGGCCATCGTCTTTCACGTTCTCCGTGAAAATCTGACCGACGATGAGGCCGCGGCGATTGTCGCCCGTCACGAACAAATTCAGGAGGGGTTGCTGGAAATGGATCGTCCACGCCCACGCTTCATTCCACGGTCGTGAGGCGCAATGCAGGGTAAGCGCGGCCAGCGCTTCCTTCAGCATTCCATCGTGGCCGGGCGCGTGGTGATATCCGTATTGCCCCTGGTGCAGATAATAATCGACGTAAAGCGAACCGAAGTCGGCGCGGGTCAGGAGCGCGTTACGTTCGCGCACAAAATAACTGCGCACCTGCAGGCTCTCCGCTAAGATCGAATCTTCCGTTTCCATCTGGACAATCTAGCGCGATCACGCGGGAATTTCCGGCGTTTGTTGGTCGGGGGGAAGAACGCGCCCTTGGAAAGGGATGCGCCTTTTTCGCTTCCTGGTGGAATGGACCGAGTAGTCGGAGTGGGCGGCATTTTCTTCAAGAGCTACGATCCGGCAAAGCTGGCCGAGTGGTATCGGGAGCATCTCGGTTGAACGCGGAGGGGTGGGAGGCGTGAGTTTTCCGGAAGGCGCCGCTGCGGCCTTTGAACCGAAACGGCAATCGCACCTCGTCTGGTCGCCCTTCGCGGCCGATACCACTTCCTTCGAGCCCAGCGCAAAGCCGTTCATGATCAATTTTCACGTGCATTATCCGAGCGCTTTCCTCACTCAACTCCGAGGAGCCGGGGTCGGCGGGGACGAGAAGACAGACGAGACGGAGTTCGGGAAATTCGGCTGGATCAATCCCGGAAGGCAACCGGATCGAACTGTGGGAACCGCCGCGGAGTAACGAGTGGCGTGCGCTTGCCGACGAGACGATGGGCAGTGAGGGAATCGAACCCCCGACCAACTCGGTGTAAACGAGCCGCTCTA
>JBDUAH010000052.1:0-11195 GCA_040004745.1 Chthoniobacterales bacterium
GTGATGGCAAGGTGCTGGTCAATTTCCAGACGGAAAATCTGGATATCGAGAAACTGGCGAAAGATCTTGGCACGACAGCGCCGGTTTCGGGTCTCGCGAACGTGAAGCTGGACGCGAAAGGCACGCTGGCGGATTTGCACGCGACCTTCGGCCTGCAACTGACTGGCCTCCGCTCGGGTCAGTTGAAGGATTTCCAGCCCGCAGTTTTTAACCTGGGAGCGAGGCTGGAGAACAATCAACTGGTGGTAGACGGAAAGTTCGAGCAGGCGCGGATCGAGCCGGTGCAGATCACTGCCAGTCTCCCACTTGATCTGGCGAAGATTCTCGAGTCGAAAAAATTCGACGATCAAACTCCGATAAAAGCGAATGTGAAAATGCCGCGCAGCTCGGTCAATTTTCTCCGGCAATTCGTGCCGGCGCTGGAGCGGATCGATGGGAATCTCGCCCTGGATGTGAACGTCGATGGAACGATCGCGAATCCATCGATGAACGGCTCCGCGGACATGACGATCAACGCGGCGCGTTTCAGCAACCCGACATTGCCGACAGTGACGAACTTCAACGCGCGGCTGGCGTTTACGCAGGCGCGGCTCGATTTCGAGCAGTTTCGCGGTGAACTGGCCGGCGGTCCGTTTACGGTGTCGGGACGGATCAACTTCGAAAAATTGACCGAGCCTGTTTTCGATTTGCAGTTGAAAGCGGACGCAGTGCTGGTGGCGCGAAATGACAATCTGAATGTCCGGACCGACGCCGACATCAGCATCAAAGGACCGCTGGCGAGCGCTACCGTGGCCGGCACGGTCGGGATTACGAACAGCAAATTTCTGAAGAACCTCGACTTGATCCCGATCGGTGTGCCTGGTCGTCCTCCCCCGGCGCCGCAGCCGCCCGAGACGGGCTCGCCAGAGCTTTCTTTCCCGACGCCTCCGCTGCGTGATTGGAAATTTGATCTTAAGATCACGACCAAGGATCCGTTCAACATCCGCGGGAATCTGGCCAAAGGCTCCGCCACGGTGGACATGAGAGTGACGGGTACGGGTTTGAAGCCGCAGGTCGATGGGACCGTCCGCCTCGAGAACGTAGAGGTCTCATTGCCCTTCAGCCGTCTTGAGATCACGCGCGGGTTGCTTTACTTCAATCCGCAGGATCCGTTTAATCCAACCCTTGAAATTCAGGGCACTTCGCTCATCCAGGACTACACCGTGCAGGTGACTATTTACGGAACGGCGAATCAACCCGAAGCGATTTTCTCGAGCCAGCCGCCGCTGCCGCAGGAAGATATCATTACTCTCCTCTCGACCGGCGTGACACGGGAACAACTAGCCAGCGGCGGCAATGTCCTAGCCGGGCGCGCGCTGATCCTTCTCGGGAAGCAGCTTTATCAAAAGGTGTTTAAGAAAGAGAGCTCGGCGGATCCCAATTCCTTCTTCGATCGACTGGACGTGGAGGTGGGCGGAGTGGATACGCGCACCGGGCAACAGACGGCGACCGCGCGTTACCGGGCTACGGACCGGATTCGGCTAATCGGAGAAATCGGGGTTCAAGGTGACTTCCGTGGAACTGTGAAGTATCTGATTCGCTTCCGATGAGTCTCAAGCGCATCCTGGCAAACGTTTCCGTCTTCTGCGCGCTTCTTTTCGCGGGAAGCGTCCACGCTCAACGCGCGGCCGACCCTGAGGGGGTGGTTGCGAAGCGGAAGGTTGCGAAGGAGCAAAACAAACAGCAGGAAGAAGTCGCGCAGACTTCGAACCTCACCATTATCGGCGCGACGGCTTTCAAAGAAGAAGAGCTGCGTTCTCAACTAAAGGAGCAACTTACCTCAATCGCAGCGCTGGGGCTGACTGCGGCCCGGGCTGATGACACCGCTTTCCTGCTCGAGCTTTTCTATCGCAAGCGCGGTTTCGAAAAGGCGAATGTTACCTACTCGATCTCGGGCAATCAGCTCCGGCTCGTGATTGATGAAGGCGCGCGCATCACCCTGAATGAGGTGGCCTTCTCCGGGAACGCGCACGTCGGCAGCGACAAGCTTCTCGAGTTTGTCGAGGGCCCGACGCGCGAGCATTCTAACACTGTCTCCGGGTCGCTCCCATTTGTGCGCGACGATCTGACCGAGGGCGCCGATCTCGTGCGGCGCCTGTATATCTCGGAAGGCTTTCTCAATGTCACGGTGCAGGAGCCGCAGTATCGCTTTCTGGCCGGTGGCTCGCAGGTGAACGTGCGAATCGCGATCTCCGAAGGCCAGCAGTATTTCTTTGGCGATATCCGTTTCGGCGGGCAACCGATTTTCGAGGCGGAGGCACTGCGCCAGGAAATGGCCGGTTTGCTCCGGGAACCTTATACCGATGGCCGGCTGGCGGACATCCCGCGGCGGCTGGAAGCATACTACAAAAAGCGCGGCTATTACGCGGTGAAAGTGAACGCGATGGGTGAGCCGCAAGGGGCGAGAGGCGGCCGCGTCCCGGTGCGGATCACAATCGCTCCGGGGCCGATTTATTATTTCGACGGTTCGAATGTGACCGGGCTGCAGCGCTTGCGGCCGAGTTTTGTGACGAAGCGGTTTAACAAATTAAGCGGCAAGAAATACAATCCCGCTCTCGTGGACGACACCTTCCGCGATCTGTTGAAGACCGGTCTTTTCAACATTCTGAAGATTAAGCCCGAGCCAATCGAGGGGAACCAACTTCACCTGCAAATATCGGCCGAGGAAGCGAAGGCGAAAGAGTTCGGGTTCTCGGGCGGCTACGGAACTTTCCTCGGCTTCATCGCCGGCGCTTCCTACACCGATCGAAACATTTTCGGCACCGGCCGCTCGCTCGGCACTTCCGTGGAATATTCGGGCCGGAGCTACACTGGAGCGGTCGTCTTCGAGGATCCCTATTTCCTCAATACCGACTACCGGCTCCGGCTACGCGCTTTCGGGACGAAATTCGATTTCGATGGCTACTCGAAATTCGAATACGGCGGCCGGGCGGAACTGGAACGCCAGTTCAACAAGCAATACAAGCTCACCGCCGTCCTAGGCGCGCGAAAAGTGGATGTGACAGAGAAGGGGATCGATCCCGTGTTTCTTGGCCGCACTAATTATCTCATCAACACGATCGGATACGCGCAGACGCTCGATTTGCGCAAGAACCCGCTGGCCGAGCCGCGCGGTTTCGTTTTTGATAATACTTTCGACTACGCCGGGAATGCCATCGGCAGCCAGGTCGAGCTGGTGCGAGCCACCGGGCGGGTCAGTTACTACCTGCCCTTCGCGAAGGAAAACAAGGTCGTGAATGTGAACCCAAGCGCGTTGGAAGAAGAAGAGAGCGGCTGGGAGCGCTGGTTCCGGCGCTCGCTTTTCGCGGTCGGCGCACGGGCCGGCGTGGTGCAGGGATTGAACGGCAGCGGGGTGCCGATCGACGAACGTTTCTACAATGGCGGCGGCACTAGCGTGCGCAGCTTTGCCGAACGGGACCTCGGGCCGATGAGCAACGGCAACCCGATTGGCGGCGAGTTTTTCACGGTCTTCAACGTTGAATATACCTTCCCGATCTACGGCGAACTAAAACTGGCCGTCTTCGGCGACGCGGGCAATCTCCTCCCGCGCGCGGAAGATGCCAGCCTCGATAATCTGCGTTTCGGCGTAGGCTTGGGATTGCGCTACGCGCTCCCGGTCGGTCCGCTCCGGATCGACTACGGCGTGAATCCCAATCGCCGGGCCGGCGAAGCGTTCGGCGCTTTCCACTTTAGTTTCGGCTTCGCGTTTTAGCGCGGCTCGGAGAAAGCGGTCTTGTGCCAGACCCGCACGCCGAGCGCCACGGCGGTGATTGTGAGGCCGAGGGTGATTCCCCACCACATTCCCGCCACTCCCATGCCCCCGGGAAATGCTAGAAACCAGCCCAGCGGGATCGAGATAATCCAGTAAGCCACAAAGGCGATCCAAGCCGGAATCTTCACATCTCCTAATCCGCGCAACGCCCCCGCCGAGGAAACCTGCATCGCATCGCTTACTTGGAAGGCAGCCGAGACCAGGAGGAGACTCGCGGTCAGTGCCACCGCGTTGGGATCGGTCAGGAACCAGCTCGCGATCGCGCGATTAAAAAAGAGAAACCCTTGCGCGCTGCAGGCGGTAAAAGCCAAAGCGAGCGCCCATCCGCTTACGAGAATAAAGCGCATTCGCGCATGTTGGGCCGCGCCCCAGGCTTCGCCCATCCGCACCGTCAGCGCCATCGAAAGACCGAGCGGAATCATAAAGATGGTCGCTGCGCACGTCATCGCGACCTGATGCGAAGCGAGCGCGTCCGGCCCGAGCGTCCCGATGACAAGCGTGGCCGCGACGAACGCACTCACCTCTGCCAGTAATTGAAGGCTGGCCGGCAAGCCGACGCGGATCAGATCCATCACCGCCTGCCAATCCGGCGCCCGGAACCAGTGGACCGGCACCCATTCGCGGACGGACCGTGACCGCACGCACCACGAGATCATGGCCGCGAGGGCGAGGATGCGCGCCAGCAGCGTGGCCAGACCGGCACCGTCGAGACCCATTCGGGGCGCGCCGAGTTTTCCGTATATGAAGATCCAATTTAAGAAGACATTCAGGGCGCCGCCCGCCAGCATAATCCAAAAGGCCGGCCACGGCTTGTTCATGGCGTCGGCATGATTCTTTACCGCCATGGATCCGATGGCCGGAACCATCGAAGCAGCCACGAGAAGGAAGTAGCGGGGCACGGCACGAGTAATCTCCGGCTCCTGCCGGAAAAGGCCGAGGAAGGGCTGGATTCCCCACACCGCCAGCATTGTCAGCAGCCCGACGGCGAATGAGAGATAAAGACCGTGCCGCAGAGCAGAGCGCGCCGCCATCTGATCGTTAGCCCCGCGCGCCTGCGAGACTCGGATGGAGACGGCCATCGATAAGCCGAGCCCGAACATGAACGGCAGATGAAGCACGTTGTTGGCAAAGGTGGCCGCGGCCAATGGCAACACGCCGAGCCGGCCGACCATGAGCGTGTCGGCCAGAGCGATGAGCATTTGGCTGAGCTGTCCCGCGGCAAGCGGGAACGCGAGCGCCGCAGTAAGACGTCCCTCGCGGGCGAACTGTCGCAGGGTGGAGCTGGGCGTGAGGACGTTTTGCATGAGAAGGCGTGGAACGAGAGGATCGCCTGCGGAGTGATCGCGTGGGGAACGGGCGGGGAATGTTTCGTTTCCGCGGTTAGCACTGGTCCCGCCAGCGAGGCGTCGATGTAGGAATTCTCCACGACTGAAGATCAAAGGGCCGCGTGTGGGAAATCATCCAAAACGCAGCCCGCCTGAAACGGAAATGCCTCAACCCGGCAGTAGTTCGAAACCCGCCTGCCGAAAATGACGATCGGTCGTGAGCGCCTGTCGCAACCGCAGCTCGCGCATGACGGCGAAGCTGGTGCAATCGGTGAAGGAGAATTCCTTGTCGCGATAGCGGAAGAAGATTCCTCGAGCGCGTTCCGCACGTTCGCTTAGGATCGCCTCTCTCCGTAGGCGGCTAGAGGCGGCGACGGTGTGCCACCACCCTTCCGCGGCGTCCAAGTTCAACCGGAGGCGGAGCAGGGTTAAAGTCTCGTCGATCACGTAATCGGTCGTGAGCAAATGGCCATCCCGCTCCAGCCATCGATCGCGCGCTGCGCACGATGCGCTGTGGGCGCGATCCGCTTCATCGGCGCAGGCCATCCAGCCAGCGGTGTCGACGAACAAGAATTTCATCGCCCGTAAAGCAGCCGGTCGTGCTCGGCGGCCTCCAATCCATCTTTGCTTCGGCCCAGCGCTTGAGAGCGATAGATGGGATCCGATTCCAAAGCAGGCAGCAGGACCGCTCCCACCTCTGCGGGCACGATCTGAAATGCGGGCCGGCTCCGATGCAGAACGAGAAACGACGCTCCCCGACGCGCCCGCGCAATGATCGAAGCAAGTTGAGCGCGGAGTTCCTTCGTATTAATCGTTTCGAGAGAGGCCTTCATGTTCAACTCAAGATGAACTTGTGGACCAGACAGGTCAAGAACATTGGCCGCGCGCGAGCCGGTTTATCAGAGAGCCGATGAGAGCGCGGCTCTCCTTCCGTCCACGCCCATCCTTGCGAGGGGAGAGGCCCGACTCTATATTCGCGGTGCGTGCCGATTCAAGCGCGTCCAACTCCACCGAAGGGATTTTTATGAGCATCACCGTTGTTGAACCGCAAGAGAAAACCAGCGTCGCCGACCGGATGAAGGCCGAACACGCCGCGGAGCAGGATTTTCTTCCGCTGCATGGAACCGATTACGTCGAGTTTTACGTGGGGAACGCCAAGCAGGCGGCGCATTTTTACAAGACGGCGTTTGGCTTTCAAAGCCTCGCCTATGCCGGACCCGAGACGGGCGTGAAGGATCGGGTCAGCTACGTGATTCGGCAGAACAAGCTGACCTTGATGCTGACCACGGCGCTGCGGAAAGGGAACCCGATTGCAGACCACGTGGCGAAGCACGGCGACGGCGTGAAAGTGCTGGCTTTGAAGGTGGGGAACGCGACTTCGGCTTGGGAAGAAACCACGAAGCGCGGTGGCAAGAGCTACCTGGAACCGACGGTGCTCTCGGACGACGATGGGCGCGTGGTGATGAGCGGCATTCACACTTACGGAGAGACGGTCCATCTCTTTATCGAGCGCAGTGATTACGCCGGCGCTTTCATGCCGGGATTTCGGAAGTGGGAAACGACCTACAATCCGCCCGACACCGGTCTCCTCTACGTCGACCATTGCGTGGGCAACGTCGGTTGGAACCAGATGAATCCGTGGGTGAAATTTTACGAAGACGTCATGGGCTTCCGCAACATCCTGAGCTTCGACGACAAGGATATCTCAACCGAGTACTCCGCGCTCATGAGCAAAGTGATGAGCAATGGAAACGGTTTCGTGAAGTTCCCGATCAACGAACCCGCCGAAGGAAAAAAGAAATCGCAGGTGGAGGAGTATCTCGATTTCTACGACGGCGAAGGTGTGCAACATTGCGCGCTCGCGACGGCCGATATCGTTAAGACGGTGACCGATTTGCAAAGCCGCGGGGTCGAGTTCCTCAAGATCCCGGCGAGCTATTACGAGACGGTGCTCGATCGCGTGGGCAAGATCGATGAAGATCTCGCGCCGTTGCAGGAACTCGGAATTCTGATCGATCGCGACGAGGAAGGTTATTTGCTCCAGATCTTCACGAAACCGGTGGAAGATCGGCCGACTTTGTTCTTCGAGATCATCCAGCGCAAAGGCGCGAAGAGTTTCGGGAAAGGCAATTTCAAGGCGCTCTTCGAAGCCTTGGAAAAAGAGCAAGACGCACGCGGGAATCTCTAAAAGGGAAGGGACAAGAGATATGCCGCAATATCAGAAGCTCGGAGAAATTCCACCGAAGCATCACGTCTGGTTTCATCGCAATGGTGCGGGACCAGGCTACAAAAACGAAGGCATTTACTACGAGCACGTCATCACGACGGAGGGTTTCAATGAAGCTTACTCGATCATGTATCACCTGCGGCCGCCTACCCGAGTCCGGAGCGTGGAATTGCTCAAGTGTGAAGAGCTAAAAAAGGTGGCCGACTCTCCGTTGCGTCATCATCACCTGAAGGCGGCGAACGTCCCGCGCAAAGGCGATCTCTACCAAGGGCGCATTCCGATGCTCTTCAATCAGGACATGATCGCCTATCGCCTGAAACCCGCCCAGGCGTACGCCGATTACGAGTATTATCGCAACGGCGGCGCCGACGAGACCATCTTCGTTTTCCACGGTGCGGGTTGGCTAGAATCACCCTTTGGAAAACTGCGCTATCGCGCGGAAGATTACATCGTCATTCCACGCGGCATCACTTACCGGCTCGTGCCGGATAAGGTGGAGGACGAAGATTATCTCATCCTGGAATCGACCGGCCCGGTGCGCATTCCGCGGCGCTACATCAACCACGAGGGCCAGATCCGGATGGGCTCGCCCTATTCCGAGCGCGACTTTCACGGCCCGAGCGAAGTCCTCACCATCGACAAAGACGAGGACGTCGCCGTGTTGGTTAAGGACGGACCGCGCTGGACCCGTGTCGTCCACGCGCATCACCCGTTCGATGTCGTGGGCTGGGATGGATACGTCTATCCGTTCACTTTCAACGCCGCGGACTTCGAGCCGATCACCGGCTTCGTCCATCAGCCGCCGCCGATTCATCAGACGTTTGAGATTCGTGGCTATGTGGTCTGCACCTTTGCGCCGCGGATGCTCGATTACGGTCCGGACGCGGTCAAGATTCCGTGGGTCCACGATAACGTGGAAGCCGACGAAGTGCTCTTCTACGTGCGCGGCAATTTCGGTTCCCGCAAAGGCATCGAAGCCGGCTCAATGACGCTCCATCCGCGCGGGATTCCGCACGGTCCGCATCCCGGCACGATCATGGCGAGCAAAGATGCGACCCGCACGGAAGAGCTGGCGGTCATGTTCGACACCGAACATACGCTCGAACTCACCGAACAAGCGGTCGCGCTCGACGACGAGAAGTATCCGCTGAGCTGGCTGGATTAGCCAAGGATGGGCGCTCTCCAGGCCGCCACGTCTGTGTTCCGAACTGCGGCGACCTGGAGAGCGCCGCTCCTTGTTGTGCCTTCGCGCAACGTCGTTAATTTGCGCCATGCGCGATGGAACTTCCGAGCTTGAAATCAGCGAGCGTCTGACGCGACCAGCGAATCGCGCGGATGAATCGCAGATCGATTCATTAACCGGCTCGTTTCACCAAATTCTCGAAGCGATCGGGGAAGACCCGCAGCGGCAAGGATTACAGAAGACGCCGGCGCGCGCGGCGAGGGCGTTCGAGTTTATTACCCAAGGCTACCGGCAGAGCGTCGAGGAGATCGTGAACAATGCGATCTTCGACTCTGACGCGAGCGAGATCGTGCTCGTGAAGGACATCGAGCTTTACTCGATGTGCGAGCATCATCTCCTGCCGTTCATCGGGAAGGCGCACGTCGCTTACATCCCGAATGGTAAAGTGATCGGGCTCTCGAAAGTGGCGCGAATCGTGGACGTGTTCGCGCGCCGGTTACAAATCCAAGAGCAGCTCACTACCCAAGTCGCAGACGCAATTATGGAAACACTGCACCCGGATGGCGTCGCCGTGGTGATCGAGGCGAAACATCTCTGCATGATGATGCGCGGCGTGCAGAAGCAGAATTCCGTCATGACCACTTCGTGTCTGCTCGGCTCCTTCAAGGACGACGCGCGGACGCGGGCGGAATTCCTCGCGCTGCTCAAGTAGGACGGCTGACATCATGTTCTTGACGGTCAGCAAACGCCTGGAGTTTTCGGCTTCGCGTCGGCTTTTCGTCCCGGAGTGGTCGGGCGATCAGAATCAGCGGGCATTCGGTGCTGAAACCAATGCTCGCTATGGAGCCGGTCGAAATTATGTCGCCTGGTTTGCATTCACCGGCCCAGTCGATTCCGCCACCGGAATGCTGATGAATATCAGCGAAATCAAGCAGCGCGCCGGCGCGGTGATCAACGATGGGTACGACCACAAGTTTCTCAACGAGGACAATCGGAATTTCGCAAATGTGGTGCCGACGGCTGAGAGCGTGGCGCGCCAGTTAGCGAAAGATGTGGCACCGCTCTTCCGAGGTTCTGGAGCGGAATTGGCGGCCGTTTATCTCGAGGAAACGCCGACCCGCAGCGCCACCGCATTTGTCGATGGAGGCATCGAGGCGCATTACGAGTTCCGCTTCTCCGCCGCGCGGCGAACGATGTCGCCTCATTTGTCCGAGAGGGAAAACGAAGAGCTTTTTGGAGTGGCCGCCTCTCTCCACGGGCATGGACATGATTATCGCGTGCATCTGACTACGAAGTCGAAGGATTCCCAAAAGCCGTTCGTTCCCGAGTCGGAGGTGCAAGCCTGCATCGCCTCACTGTTGCAGGAATTGGATCATCGGAACTTAAACGCCGAGGTCCATGGCCTCGCGCAACGTCCGATGACGACCGAAGTGCTCGCGCAATATCTCTTCGAGCGTGCGAGTGCATTGCTGCCGCTGACCCGCGTGCGGCTATATGAGCGCGCGGATTTCTTCGCCGAGTATCACGCCTCGGGGCAGCGATTGCTGGGAATGCAGATGCCGTTCAGCGCGGTGCATCGGTTGCAAAGCTACGAGTATTCGCCGGAGCAAAACGAGGAGATGTATGGGAAGTGCAATAACCCGCGCGGCCACGGCCATCTTTACGTGAGCGAAGCGACCATCGGCGGTGATTTCGACGAGCGTTCCGGGACCCTGTGCAATTTCACTGATTTCCAAGGCGCGTTGCGTAAAGCTGTGGCCGGCTGGGACAATCGCCACCTCGATCTCGAGACGGAGGAGTTTCGCGAGCGACCTTCGACAGGGGAGAACATCGTACAGACCCTATGGGAGAAGACAAATCCTCTCGTGCAGAATCGGTTGGAACGTCTGCGACTGTGGGAAACGGCGAACAACCGTTTCACCTTGCGAAAAACCCTTTAGTCGCCTCGCTGCGACTGCAGCGATCTTACACCTTAACCGCCTGAAACCGTTCCGCGTTTCGCACGCGAGCCCGAGCCGCTTCCACTTCGCGATCACGAGGCGGCGCGTTGGTGACGAGAGAGTCTAACAACTCGCGCGCGGCTCCGGTGATTTTTTCGACGGCGCGATCGAAGGCCGCTTCGTTGGCGCGGGAAGGTTTTGCGAAGCCACTTAGCTTCCGCACAAATTGCAGCGCGGACGCGTGGATCTCGTCTTTCGTCGCGGGCGGCTCGAAGTTATGCAGCGTCTTGATGTTCCGGCACATGCGGAAAGGTCTACATTCCTGTTTCGAAAGGCAAGCGGACGGTGCGACCCGCGTCTGCCAGCTTTGAAAAATTGCCATAGCCACGGCGCGCTGTCGTCGTGAGCAGACTTGGTTCCAGGCTAAGGCCCCGCCCGCAGCGGCGTCGCTACGGCGGCTCTGCTATCGTTCCTGGATGCCGAGACAAGAGAAAATCGCGGTGCAACTTCTACGAGCCGCCGCGACGCTGCGCGACGCGGTTGGCAAACTGAAGTTCACCCCGCCGGTCGCGTACATTTACAACCCGCTGGATTACGCCTGGCCAGCCCATGAGACGTATCTGCGGCGCTACGGAGCAACGCGGAAAAGCGTCATTTTCTTGGGCATGAATCCTGGCCCGTTCGGCATGGCACAAACTGGCGTGCCTTT
>JBDUAH010000053.1:0-11146 GCA_040004745.1 Chthoniobacterales bacterium
GCGGTCCCGGCCACGCGACTGCCGTAGGCCCAAACTTCTTCATCTGGAAGGTGAGCGGCAATAAGATCGCGCAATCGCTCCAGGTGCCGGGCCGGAAGGGTGAGAACGGGGTTAGCCATGTTTCTGACGGAGCGTTTCGGCAGGCAACGCGGATGGCGGAAGGCGGAATTGCGACGGGCGCGGCCGGATCACGAGAAGAGCTTATCGAAGTCATTATGCGTGCCGATCCAGAACCAGCGGATGGCGCCGCCTTGTCTCCGACCAGCGGCACGGATGTCGTCATTGACCCGCACCGACCAGATGTCGCCTCGGCCGATCAGCTTCTTAAAGCGAAGAGAGGATGATCGGGGTTGCTGCAAAATCGAGCGAAGGTACGAGAGGCGGCACGCTTATTTTCTGGTCCGAGCTGCGCATACAGGCGCCAAAAGTTTAGGTGAGTGCGCGAGATCAAAATCGATCGAAATCCATGAGTTCTGTTGGCTCATTGCTCAATGGACTTGAGGTAGGCGTCCAGCTTGGGTCGTGGTCGCGGATCGGCAACAATGCGCTCCCACGCGGCGTCGCCATCTCCATCCGCCAATGCGGAGCCTGCAGCAGCGCTCTCTTTCATAGACAAAACGAAGTCGAGCACGGCGCTCTGCTTATCGGGCGGAAGCGAAGCGGCTTCCTCCGCGATGCGCGCGCTCAGATCGTTCGTTTCACCCTCTGACATGAAAAGAGCTTAGCGAGAGTGCCGGGGACTGTCGATGTCATTTCCCTGTTTCCATGCCGACGACGCACGTGGGACAAGAACTTCGCATTTCGACACTCGCAATTCTCCACGTCGGCTTACTCTTTTGCCTCGTCGGCGGGCGGCTTCTTCGTGGCCTGCCAATTGACGACCTGCCACTTGCCGGCGCGTTTCAGGAACGTGCCGCTGTTTAGGTAATCGGCGGTCTCGGTTTTGCCATCCTTTGTGGTCGTGCCCACAAGGCGGAAGGCGACGATCGCGGTGTCGCCGTACTGCTGAATGCGGATGTCTTCTGCGGTGTAAAGGGCGGTCTCGGCGTCGGGCGCGGCCGGCTTCGCTGCTTCCTCGCGCACATCGCGCATGATCTCGGCTTTGCCGACACGGCGTCCGCTGGAGCCGGTGTAAACGAGATCTTCCGCCCAGAACCGGTCGTGCATGGCGGCATCGTTAGCCGACGCGCCGGCGAGGAAGTCTTTCAGGAGCTTGGTTAACTCAGCGCCATCGGGCGCGGGCGGTGCGGCGGGTAATGGGATGTGAGCTTTCTCGGCGCTGGCGGCGGGCGTAGCGCTGGCAGACGGCGCAGGCGAGCTCTGTGCCATAGCCGATAGCGGGAGGAGGGAGGCGAGAAGCGGAAGCAGGATTTTAGAGTTCATGGGAGTGGTTCGATTCGATGATTCCGCGGGCGCGGCGTCAATGACGAAAAAGGTCGGCGGGTAGCGACAGACGAAAACGAAAAGCCCGCTCCCCAGCAAAGGCTCGGGAACGGGCTTCGTTTGCCGCGCTGGGCGGAAGCTATTTCTTCAGCAAGTCGTTAGGGATCTTGGCGCCATTATCGGCCAGCTTCTTCATCACTTCTTGGTGGAGCCACATGTTCATGGTGGCGGAGTCGTTGGTGTCGCCGGTGTAATGGAGATCTTGCGCGAGTTCTTTGCGCGCGGTGAGGCTGCTGTCCATTCCCACGAGCTTCATCAGGTCGACGATGGAGCTCTTCCAATCGAGATGCTCTGGGTTCTTCTTTGCGAGAGCGTCGAGTGTGGCTTCGACGTCCACTTGCTGCGCGGGTGCCGCGGGCGCCGCTCCGGCGGCAGGTGCGGCAGCCGGGGTAGAGCCGAGCGCTCCGGGGATCGCTCCCTGCGAAGCGGGCGCTCCGGCGGCGGCGGTCGGTTGGTCAGCCGTGGAGGCGTGACTGAAAATTTTCGACATTAATGTATTAAAAAGACCCATAAGTTTTCTCTATTCGTTCGACTACGCTCCCGATGAAACCCACACAGCGCCGGGAGATTAACGCTGCTTACCTCTGATTCGGAATGAGAGCGCCAGTCGGGCGGGAAAATAAATGACAAATAGGAAAAATCGTTGAAGCGCCTCGAGCTCCCGCCTTCAAATTGGCGGCGGCGTTAACAGCGGTGCGAGGGATTTTTAGCTGTTCGATTCCGGCCTTGCCCGATCATCTTTGAGGAATGCTGCGTTGTCCCTGGGCTACGATCGAACCTTCCATCTCCTATCACGATGAGGAATGGGGCGTGCCGGTGCACGAGGATGGCAGGCTCTTCGAGTTCCTGATTCTCGAAGGCGCACAGGCAGGCTTGAGCTGGATCACGATCTTGAGGAAACGGGAGAACTACCGGAGGGCGTTCGATGGATTCGACGCCGGAAAGATTGCTTGTTACGGCGCGCGCGAGGTGAAGCGGCTCCTCGCTGACGAAGGGATCGTGCGGAATCGGCTCAAGATTGCGGCCACGATTCAAAACGCGAAGGCGTTCCTCGAGGTGCAGGAGGAAATGGGGAGCTTCGATCGCTATCTCTGGAGCTTCGCCGGTGGAGCACCGAAGCAGAATCGCTGGCGCCGCATGGCAGACGTCCCGGCGCGCACGCCGGAGTCCGATGCGATGAGCCGCGATCTTTTGCAGCGCGGCTTCAAGTTCGTGGGCCCAACGATTTGCTACGCGCTCATGCAGGCCACCGGGATGGTGAATGATCACCTCGTCACGTGTCCGCGGCACGCGATGCTCAGCGGTGCGGCCGCTCGAAAAAAGAGCGCGGCTTCTATTCGGCCGCGGGTTGGTCGATCTTGACCACCTTGACCACGCGCCCATCATCCAAGGTCAACCGGCCGCCGAGTTCCGCAGCCAGGAGAGCCTTGCCGTCAGGCGAAATCCAACTCACTGCATTCGGCCAGAATTCCAGTTCATCCACACCCACGATGCGGTAAATCTTGTCGTGGTCCTCGGCATCGCGCACCGTCACCTGTGCGCCAAACGTCACGCTTTCGGATAACTCCAAGGTCGGCTCGACGATCGTCGCTGACTTCAGGATCTGGGTGATCTCCGCGCGCCGATCTTTCGATGCTGCGCTGGCCTTCAAGTCTTCCAATTCCTTCCGCAGACGCCCGGCGCCCAGCGCGGTCAAATAATTCACCGCGCCCGGCGGCAAACCCGACGCTGAGCGCACCCGGCCCGAACGCTCCGGCGGGTCGACATCTTCTTTGGTGAAAGCTTTACTCATAAAAACGGCATGCGAATCGACGGGTTCACCGTTCAGGAACGAGGAATGATTTGCCCGTGTTCGGGTCCCGCACTTCCGTTCCCGGAGGAAATCCGCGCACATCGATAAGAAATTTCTGGCCGTGCGGACTGTAAGCGAAGCCCGGTTTCCCCGGCGCCGGACTGCCATACGGCACCGCCGAAGCGAGCCTCGCGGTCGGCTCCGGAGAAGGTGTCGGCGTAGGCGTGGCCCAGACTTTTTTCACTTTCCCCGGCGCCGCCAGCTCGTCCGCTGGGCTCGTCCGTCGCGACGCTACAATCTCAGATAGGGAAACGCTGCGAAGGACCGGTGGGTGCGTCAGCACGATCGGTCGCACTCCGCTGCGAACGGCCGCTGCAATCTCCGCCGGCTCCGAGCGTTCGTCCTGAACCTGGCCTTTCACCAGCAGGCGCACCAGGAAACCTCCAAAGCGGACTTTCTCAGGCGACCCCTCCGACGCAGCGTTCGCTTGATACGAAGCTACAAGAAATTTCGGCTCGGGATCCGTCCAATCGAGAACCGCCGTCATCCATTTGTAGCCGACCTGCGCGGTGGTCGGCCGGAGTTCGTTCGCCGGGCTGAGATCGAAAAAGAAGATCCGGACCTCGACCTCGTCTTTTACCTCTGGCGCAGTCGCCGCGACGCCTACTTTTACCGTCACGAAGGTGCGACCCATGGGCGAACTGCTCTCCTTCGCTTCGAGGTCCGTGATGCCGACCTTCGGATCCTGCGGGAGCGCCGATTCCTCAGTCGTATCGGGCGGGAGCGCCGGTTCCTCGGGCGTATGCCGCAGGAGCGCCGATTCCTCGGTCGTCCCTGCATCGCTCGTGCGCGAATCCGAGGCGCTACTCGGTTTGGATCGGAGGTAGAGACCTCCCAAGACAATGAGGACGCTCAGCAATCCGGCCGCGACGAGCACGATGGTGCGGGACGATCTTAGTCGTCTCCCGAATTGCTCCTGCCATGTGGTTCGCATGAAATCCGAAGTCCGCCGGTTCTGGCGAGCGCAAATCCCTTTCGATTCGCTTTCGAAATGACTCTCGGCCCCCCTTCTTCCTTCACTAATGACAGAAAACGACAGCGATCAAAACGCTAGACGCCCGTCAAAGAGACGGCTTTCGTGGGACTCAATTCTTCGATCAGACAGTTTTTGCCTCGATCACATTTCGCGCTGGTCGAGAAGATCGGGGCGATTCTCCCGCGTGCGTTTCAGCCCTTGCTCTTTTCGCCAGGAGGCGATCTCAGCGTGATTCCCCGAGAGCAAAATATCCGGCACCTTCCAGCCCCGGAATTCCGCCGGCCGGGTGTAATGCGGGGCCTCGAGCACGCCATCCGCGAAACTTTCTTCCACCGCGGAGAGCTCGTGCCCCAACACTTCGGGAAGCAAACGCGTGATGGCGTCCACCACCACCACCGCAGCGATTGCGCCATTGGTCAGGACGTAATCTCCGATCGAAATTTCCGCATCGACGAGATGCTCGGTCACCCGATGATCGACGCCTTCGTAGTGCCCGCAGATGATGATGAGGTGAGCCTCGCGTGAAAGCTCCGCCGCTCGTTTCTGCGAAAAGTGCTGCCCGGTCGGCGACATTAGAATCACCTTCGATGAAGTGTCGCCGCTTCCTCCGCGAAGTTGCTCCACCGCTGCAAATATCGGTTCTACCTTCATCACCATCCCCTGCCCGCCGCCGAAAGGCGCGCTGTCCGCGCTGCGATGCTTATCCTTCGTCCAATCGCGCAGATCGTGGATGTGTAACTCCAGCGCGCCGCTGGCTTGGGCGCGCTTCATCATGCTTTCGTGCAAGGGCGCCCGGCAGACCTCGGGAAACAACGTGAGGATGTCGATTCGCATGCAAAGGGAACGTCGAACGTCCAACCCTCCTTCACAAGGCTACGGCGGGCAGGCTGTCCAACGTCCAACGCTGAACACCGCCTAGGCGGTCGTCGCCACCCCGGACAGCCGTTTAGCAGCGAAATCTTCCAGCGCTTGGATGACCTCGGGGCGAACGACAATCGATGGTCTTACCTGGCGCAGTTGTGTTAAACAATCTTCCACACCACCGACGTGACCGCTGCGCAAGAGATACGCGCCAACGGCCGCGGCGCTGCGTGAATAGCCGATCTTGCAGTGCACATAAACGACGCCGCGCTCGGCTTCTGCGCCAATAAAGCGAGCCATCTCTTCCAGCTGTGCCAGGCTAGGCGCGGTGAGGTCGAGAAGAGGCAGATTGAGGAAACGCAGCCCGCGAAACTCTCGCTGTTCAGAAAATTCCGCGGTCAGATCCAGCACTGCCGTGACGCCGGCCGCAACGGCGATGCGCGCTTCGCGATTGCTGAGCGCCCGGCCAATCCAGACGGTCGGCGTCACCGCATCCGAGGCTCGGCATTGTCTTCGGTAATAAATCCGCGACAGATGTTGCCCCATGAGCACGGGTCCCAGCACCCAAATGGTGCTCCACGGCAAAACGCCATTCGTCTTGCGAAAAATCCCGGGGCCGATTCCGAAGTAGGCCGCGGCTACGATCGCGAGCGCAATCACCGGCCAAAACAAAATCGCGCCCCACGGCCAGAACACGATCGCGCTCACAAATATCAGTAATGCTCCGATTGCGTAGCGCCATCCCATTCGCGGCTCGCGCATTACCGGCAAGGTGAGCGCACTCTCGCGGATGAAATAGAAACAGTAGCCGGCGAGAGCGAAACCTCCGATTACGTCCAGGACATGGTGCTGATAGGTAAGAACAGCTGAAACGATGATGAGGGTGAACCAAAAAATGACTACCGTTCGCAACCATCCGCGAGTGTGTCGCGCGTAAATGACCACGAGCACCGCGCCGAGCGCAATGTGCAGCGACGGAAACAAATTGAACGGCGCGTCCATCGAGCGGAACCAATCGAAAACCGAGCCGAGCCAGCCAGCCGTTTGGGGTCGCGCGAATGCGTAACGCAGTGGGAATGCCAGGAAGCAGATTCCAGCCGCGATAATTGCGGCGGCGATCCGTTTCGCGAAGGTCCGCAGTTCGCGTTCGCTGCCGCAGAGGAACGGTGCCGCGACGAAGAACAAATCGATCGAGAGATAAGGCGCGATTAGGAGCGGCACGAACGGAAGATGTCGCTCCCATTCCAGGAAGATCGATCCGACATCGGCACGTTGCGCGGTGATCCAATTACAGCCGCCGTAGACCACCAGAAACAGCACCGATAAGCCGACGGAAACGCGCAGGGCTTTGAGGGGATGAGGACGCACGAGAACGTTTTAGCCGTCGATCCTCCGCGCGACAGAAACAGAGAACATCCCCCATTGGTCGATCTCCATTTCGGTCTTCTCAAAACCAGCCCGCGCCACGAGCTGATCCATCTCCGCCGTGGTGCGGCGACGCATGATCCACGGCTTTCCCTCGCGATTGCGCAATACTCGCGCGATGAATTCGAGTTGCGGATGCCACGGCTGATTTGTGTAAATGAGATTCCCGCCGGGCTCGATCGCATCCGCCATGCCAGCGAGCGATTCGCCCACCAACTTGTTCGAAGGAATCAACTCGTAAAGGCCGGAAACGATTCCGATTGTCGCGCGCGGTTGAATCGCGCCTAACGAGTCCCGATCGAAAGCGTCGGCCTGCTCCACCGCGACCTCGGAAAGTCCCAGCCGGTCCGCCAAAGCGCGGGCCGCTTGAACGTTTTCCTGTTTATAGTCGCGCAGCGTGGCGCTCATCGGGATATCCGGTAACGAGCACATCGTCTCCAAAACGTAGCGTCCTCCACCCGCCGCGATATCGAGAATCCTGACCGCGCGTCCCGCAGCGTGCGTCTGTTCGATCGTTTGCCGCAGCAGTTTTTCCAGATGCACCTTGCGCTGCCGGATTCCGCGCCAGCCAATACTGCCGAGGTAAGCAGAGTCGATCGCACGTCCGAGTCGGCCACGGCCGGCCGGCTGGTTCTCGTAAACGTAGTCGAGCGCCAACCCAGAATCGAAGCCGCTCCGCCAACCTAGGTCGATGCCTTTGCTCAGCCGCCCACCGGTTTTCATCGCTGCGCGGATGAGCGGGAACTGCGGACCGCCGCGCAGCTTTAAGCGCTCATGCTCCTCCCACGTGTAGCCCATGCGATCCGCATCCAGCAGCGATGCCTGTGTCGGTGCTTGTGCGAAGCGGTCGACCATAAAATCGCGCACGCGTTCCATCACGTCCGCCCGTTCGCGTTCGTGGAAAATGGCGTGGTGCGAAGCAGGAAAGACATGCATCTGCTTCACCGGCGATGAGAGCCCATTGAAAAATGCGCGCTGCGCTTTCAAACTGACCACCCAATCCGAGCCAGCTCCGATCATGAGTGTCGGCAAATGGATCGCGCCCGCATCGGCCAGGAGCCGCTTCCCGGTTTCGTGCGCGTCGAGCAGAATGTTGACGGGAATGCCGCGGAAGATGAGCGGGTCGGCATCGTAACTCGCCGCCTGCACGGGATCGTGCGTGAGCATTTTCGACTTCACGTAACTCTGCACGTGGCCCGGGCCGAGCAGCTTTTCCTTCAAGCGCAAAGCCGGTCGCGCCAAGGGCACGTACAGCCGCACTTGAAACGCAGCCGTCGCCAAAATCATTGCTCGAATAGGCGGCGCGTAATCGTGCACCCAGCCCGCCACGCTCACCGCGCCGAGGCTGTGCGCTAGGACGATGATGTTCGCGAAATCGAAGCGATGCTCGCGCGAAACGTGATGCACGAATGCGTCCACATCCTTAATCGTGACCGCAAAATTCTCCGCGCCACCGCGCGGTCCGGGCGAACGCCCGTGCCCGCGTGCGTCCCAGGCGAAAACCGCCACCTCATCGAGCCCGAGAAGGTCCACCGCTTCCTGCCACCGACCGGAGTGCTCGTGCCCGCGATGGAAGAGCAGCAGCGCCTTATCCGTCGGCTTCGCCGGAATCCACGAACGGTAAAACAGCTCCGCTCCGTCGAAGCTCTGCATCGTGTGTTCGGCTGGAGTCATAGGTTTGTCCCAACTCTATTACGGCAGTCCGCAGCTCGGAAGCGATAGCGGAGATATCTGCCTTGCCGACAGTGCGATCCGCGAAGTTGCGCGGTGCGCCAATGATTAGTCGCACCCGGCGCGGGCGCGGCAGGCTGCGGCCCTTCGGCCACGCGGTGAAAGCGCCTTCGAGATGGCACGGATACACATCCACATCGCAGCCCGCCACCAGCGCTCCGATGCCGGGCTTGAATTCCTGCAATGCGCCCGTTGTTGTGCGCGTCCCTTCCGGAAAAATGATCAAGACATTTCCGGAATTTGAGAGCAGTTCCGTGCAAATGGCCAGGCTCTGTCGCGCCTGCGAATTGCGCGCGAACGGGAGCGCATTCACCACGATCGACGCAATCCAGGTGCGCGGCACGCTCTTGAAAAAGTAATCCGCCGCCGCCGCCGGAAACGCGCGATGCAGTCGGCGAAACGGCAACGCAGCCAATAGGCACACCGTGTCGAGATGGCTGGCGTGATTCGCCACCAGCACGAAGGATCCCTCACGCCGCAGATTCTCCGTCCCCACAATTTCGAGCCGATGATAAACGCGCAACGCCGCCCGAATGATCAGCGCCACGAGCGAGCGCAGACCATAGACAAGCATGTCCGGCTCTCGGGGAAAATTCCGCAGCCGCTCGACCATGGATTTGTCGAGATCGCTCGCAGGGGTGTAGCGCCAGCGCTTCATCGCAGGCCATGATAGTAGCCGGCCATGTGCATGAAAAGCGGCGCGACATAAATCAGGCTGTCGATCCGATCGAGGATGCCGCCGTGGCCGGGAATGGAGGCGCCCATGTCCTTCGTGCCGATGTCGCGTTTGATCACGCTGATCGAGAGATCGCCGAGCTGCCCGCCAATGCCGACAATCAGGCCAGTCAGAATCAACTCCTGCGTGCCAAATACCGGCAGTGAGAAGCGCAAGAGCCACGGCAGCGCCATCGAGACCGTCAGTGCGCCGAGCGCGCCTTCCCATGTCTTTTTCGGGCTGATTTGATCGCGCAACGGATGCCGCCCGAAGAGCCGACCAAAAGTGAAGGCGGCGATATCGTTTACTTCCGTCGCGAAGATGACGAAGCAGAGATAGCCGTAGGCGTTAATCGAATTCGCGAGAAAGCTGAGGTGGCCGAACATCCAGCCTACGTAGACGAAGGCGACGATGCCTAACGACATGCGCTGGAGTTCGCCGCGAAAGCGATTGCGGAGAATCGGGATGAGCAGGATAAGCGCGATCGCGAAGACCGGAACGGCCACGAAGAGTCCATACCAACCCGTCCCCTGCTCGAACCCGTGCGGATGCGGCATCGCGGCCGCCGCTCCCACGGTCACGGTCCCGGCGTAAACCGCGCCCGTCATCCACCAGTCGCGGTAAAGGCCGGAGGCGCGCGCGAATTCTTTGAACCCGAAGATCGCGAGCAGAGTGACGCTGACGATGAACGGGATGCGTCCAGTGAAAATCACCGCGAGTGCAAGCGGCGCCATGATGAGCCAGGCGCGATAGGTTTGCCAAATCGATGCGATCTGTTTCCGGGCGAGCAATTGCACCAGCGCGAGGACAACGCCGCCCGCGATGAGGACACCCACGACAATCCAGACATAAGCCAGGAAGATCGGATCGTGCAGCGCAGTTTGGGGCGTCATTTATGAGCGGGCGCTTTAACACGCAGCGCGCCCATCGTTCGGCGGAGGCGGACAGCGATCGTTTGCAGGCAACCCACGATGACCAGTGCGCATGTCCAGTCGAGGATCGTGAGCATTCCAAATCTCGTTGCCACGTTTTGCCACAGACAAATGAAAGTGATCCACGCGCCGAAATGCAGCATGACCATGCGCCAGGGTTTCGACATCAGGCCGCCAAACTCGCGTCGCACGCCAACCGCTTGGCCAAGCACGCCAACGTATGCGGTCAGAAGCGCGCAGATCGCCGCCCAATACGCGAGGAAAGGAATCACCAGTCCGCTGTGCGCCACTCCGACAAAAATGATCACGTCGGAAACGCGGTCCGGCAGATCGTTCAGAATCTCACCGCGGAGACTCGCCTGCCCCGACGCCAGCGCCACCATTCCGTCGAGCATGTTGCACCAGAGTCGCAGGTAGCAAAACAGCGGCGCGATCAGTAACAGCCACGCATTCGCATCCGCGCGCCAGAAGCAGATCGCCGCTGCAAAAGCAAAAAGCATCGACGAATATGAAATCGCGTCGGGATGAATTTCCCAGCGCACGCAGAGGTCGGTGGCGCTGCGCGCGGTGCCGCGAAAAATATCGGCGATCGGCCGGCGGGAAGTTGGTTCGTAGCTGGTCATCGCGCGTTCTATCGGTCTGCGACGGCGGAGGATAAGTGGGCCGGCGCTCTCTTCCAAGGAGCATCTGTGGTCGTACGCCAGAATCAGAAAAGCCAACCTCGACGAGAGCAAACCGCTTGCTCGCCCGGCGCGCTTTCTTACGCTAAACTACAGCTGCCAACGCGGCCTCTCTTCCTATGATCTCGAACGGCATTTCTCTCGATAACGCGGCCGTCGCCGCGCTCCCGGAACACCTGCTGCAATTCGCAGTCGATCAGCGCTACGAAGATTACACGCCGGTCGATCACGCGGTCTGGCGTTTCATCATGCGGCAGAACGCATTTTTCCTGAAGGAATACGCGCACAAGGTTTACTTCCAAGGTTTGCTCGAGACCGGCATCTCCTCCGAGCGCATTCCGCGGATCAGCGAGATGAACGACATTCTCGGCAAGATCGGCTGGGGCGCCGTGGCGGTGGATGGTTTTATTCCGCCGGCCGCGTTCATGGAATTCCAAGCCTATAAAGTCCTCGTGATCGCGTGCGACATGCGGCAAATCCATCACATCGAATACACGCCCGCGCCCGACATCGTGCACGAAGCGGCGGGCC
>JBDUAH010000297.1:0-3298 GCA_040004745.1 Chthoniobacterales bacterium
CTGAAGTGGCTAAGAGCTTTTGAGTGCGACCTTCAACGGCGCGCCAGTTTTGGCTCGGATGTCGTCGAGCGTTGCCTCGAGATCGGAGCGGCCCAGAGCTTACTATCGACACCACTCGAATGGAACGCGGCTTCTGTATTGTCGAATGGGCGTTACAGTTTGCTTAGGGTTTGGCTGGCTAAGCTTATTCTGCAAGCGGTTAAGAAGGCGCCGTAGGAACCGCCCAAACGAGAAACGAGAAGAGATGGAAAGCCTTGGATGCTGAATCAAATAATAGAACTGTTGCCGATTCTGCGCTGTCCCAGGACGCATACCTCCCTTCAGTTGGTAGGCGGGAGATTGATTTCCGAAGCGGGAGAAGAATATCCAATCGTCGGCGGCAAACCGATCCTGGTGAAATTGCCGCGGCCACATCATCTGAGCGTGCCGGCGCCGGAACACATCTCGCGAAACCAGCGACGTTATGTAGTCGAGGAACGGAATGCCAGTTTTCCCAAAAGATGTTTACATCTCGGTTCGGGAAACATCCCCTGCCTCGATCCAAGAGTTGTTTCACTCGATGTCTTGCCTTGCGAGAACGTCGACCTTGTGGCCGAAGCGGAGGAGTTGCCCTTCATCGATAATGTTTTCGATCACGTCGATTCGGGCGCTGTCTTCGAGCACCTACGAGAACCGCTCCTCGCCATCGAGGAAGTCAAACGCGTCACCGCCCCAGGTGGCCTTAATATTATCGATACCGCGTTTCTTCAGTCCTATCACGGGTATCCCGGCCACTATTTCAATTTGACGCCGCTGGCAGTGGAATCTTTCCTCGTGGACGATTTCGTCCTCGTGGACTCGCACGTGCCCGGCTCGGCCACGCCGATCAAGACCTGGCTCGATCTAACCGATCGCTTTCTCTCCTTTTGTTCGAAAGAGCAACGCCTGCGTCTTAAACGATTGCCGCTGGGCGAGTTGCTCGAACAGTTCAAGAACGACGCGCTTTTTTGCCAGAAGGTCCTCGAGCCATTCTCGGAGTATGCGCATCGAGCACTTGCGACCAGCTTCGTCGTGGCTGCTCAAAAGCCGTTGCGCTGGCAGGAAGAACGCGCAGCGCAACGGCGTAAGCCTGACTTAAAGGACGAAGCGCAACTTGCCCGAAGAGAATACTACGAATTGCGTATGAACGTGATCGCGAAACACCACGAAGTTTTGCTCTACGAACGATTACGGCGCGAAAAATCGGGTCCATCTGATAGCGCTTTTCCCGCGCTTCCCGAGGCGATCCGCCATATCCTAGCCAGAGGGCAGCCCGACGATATCTTGAGCCATGGTTCTGTTCTTCTCGCGAACGAGCGGTTACGGCAGGAGGCGCAAAGCCTGCAAATCCTGCGCGATCAGTGGATTGGCCTTTAGAATGCGCCGAGTGGTGAAAACAGACCGTGAAACATTTGATGGGAGACGAACGGGGCGCTCATTTAAATGCTCTTGTTTCGTCAGTAAGCTCTAACCCACTCCTGACACGAAGCGTGTCCAGAGTTTTCTCGATGAAAGCCGACGAGAGCTACCCTGTCATTTCTTGGAGCGCGACTTCGAAAGGCGCTTCGGTTTTCGCCCGGATATCCTCGACGCTCGCGTCGGAGTGAATCTCGGTGAGCACCAGCCCGCCGCCTTCTTTCACCTCGAAGACGCACAGGTCCGTGATGATGAGATTCACGACGCCGAGACCGGTGATCGGGAGAGTGCACTTCTGCAATATCTTCGAGCTGCCGTCTTTCGCGCAATGCTCCATGACCGCGACGACGCGCTTTACGCCCGCGACCAAGTCCATCGCGCCGCCCGGGCCTTTTACCATTTTTCCGGGGACCATCCAGTTCGCGATGTCGCCCTGGTCGGTGACTTCGAGCGCGCCCAGAATCGCGAGATCGATGTGCCCGCCGCGGATCATCGCGAAGGATTCTGCGCTCGAGAAAAAGGCCGAGCCCGGCATGGTCGTGATCGTTTGTTTGCCGGCATTGATGAGGTCGGCATCGACTTCGTCCTCGGTCGGAAACGGCCCGATGCCGAGCAATCCGTTTTCGGACTGCAGCGTCACGTTCATGCCCTCAGGAATGTAGTTGGCAACGAGGGTGGGGATGCCGATGCCGAGATTCACGTAGTAGCCGTCGCGCAATTCCTGCGCGGCGCGTTGCGCCATCAACTCGCGCACCGGTGACGCCTTCTTCAGCCCGCCGCCCTGAACGGTGCGGAACTCGATGCGCTTCTCATAGCTCTTTCCCTGGATGATCCGATCGACGAAAATTCCCGCGGTGTGAATCTGATCCGGCTCGAGCTCGCCGGGCTCGACCAGCTTCTCCACTTCCGCGATGCAGACCTTCCCGCAGGTCGCGATCATCGGGTTAAAATTGCGCGAGGTTTTCCGGAAAACGAGGTTGCCCGAGGTGTCGCCCTTCCACGCTTTCACGAGCGAGACATCGGCTTTTATCCCAGGCTCGAGAACGTAGTCCTTCCCGTCGAATTTCTTCGTTTCCTTGCCCTCGGTCAGCTTCGTGGCGAAACCGGTGCGGGTGTAAAAACCGGGAATCCCCGCGCCGCCCGCGCGAAGCCGCTCGGCCAGCGTGCCCTGTGGGATGAGCTCGAGCTCCAGCTCGTTCGCGAGCACTTGGCGCTCGAACTCCTTATTCTCGCCGACGTAGGACGCCATCACTTTTTTCACCTGCCGCGTGGTCAGGAGGACACCCATCCCGAAGCCATCCACGCCAGCGTTATTGCCCACAATTGTCAGCCCCTTTACTCCGCTCTCGTGCAGCGCAGCGATGAGATTTTCCGGGATGCCGCAGAGTCCGAAGCCGCCCGCGGCGATCGTCATGTCATCGTGGAGAAGGCCGTCGAGCGCGGCCGTGGCGTCGGGAAAAACTTTACTGCTCATGTGGAGAGACTAAACGCGGATGATGGGAAGCAAAAAAAATTGCGCGATCGGATCGGCTTCGTGGCGTCGCGCGGTCGCCCGCCGGCATCTCGTCTGTAGCTGTCGTTCGGCGGGCAACGCGAGAGTTGCGTATATCATTTGTGTGGCGGGCCGCCCCCCGCGTTTGGCATAGCGAATCGGCTGCAGCGCTGCTCAAGCGCGTGGTCGACGCGAGAGGCGGGGCCGTTCGGTTGTCGCCGCCTCCCTGTGGGAGGCGTGGGTATCGACGTCGCAGCTGCTTGTAACGTCAACACCCACGCTTCGGACGGCGAAGCGACTACAGCGCGGCGCACGCCCGAGTTGCCGCAGCACGATTCGTCGCCAGATTGCATGCTCTCTTATGTCCAAATC
>JBDUAH010000298.1:0-3296 GCA_040004745.1 Chthoniobacterales bacterium
AGATCGATCACTTCACGCGCCTCGTAATCACCGAAACCGATCACCCGACCGTCATCCACCGCGACGTTCGCCGAGTGAATTTCGCCACTGAAAACATTAACCAACTGCGCGTTCTTGAAGAGCAACTCCGCCGGTGTTTCGCCTCGCGCCACGCTCAGTTTGTGTTCGATTTTTCTCATGAGAGTAGCTCGTCCGCCATGGCGTGCTCCGGCGTTGCTTCGGCGGGCCCTGACGCGCTCCGTCGGCCGCTAATCGCATTGAAGATCGCTTCTGGCGTCGCAGGCGATGACAGGGAAACCTGGCCGCCCGATTCTCCGAATGCCGCCACCGCGTCACGAAGCGCCTCGCGCACCGAAATGGCGAGCATCAATGGCGGTTCGCCCACCGCTTTGCTGCCGTGAATCACATTCGCCTGCGTCGCGTCCGTCAGTAGCGCGATGTTGAAAACGTCCGGTGTGTCGCCCACAGCCGGGATCTTATAAGTATCGGGCGAATGCGTGCGCAGCCGACCTTCCGAATCCCAGATCAATTCCTCGCACGTCAGCCAGCCCGCGCCTTGCACAAACCCGCCTTCGATTTGCCCAAGCGTTATGCCGAGGTTCACCGGATCGCCGGCATCGTGGAGAATATCGACGCGCCGAATGTGATGCATGCCGGTAAAGCCATCGACCTCCACCTCACTGACCGCCGCTCCCACCGCGAAATAGTGAAAAGGCTTTCCGCGCCCGGCTTCGCGATCGTAATTGATGTCGGGCGTGCGGTAAAAGCCGGTCGCACTCAAGCTGGTGCGCGCGAAGTAGGCTCGCTGTAAGAGCTCCGCAAACGGGATCCGCACATCGATCACAGCCGGATCGAAGAAAGAATTCTCCGCGAAAACAATCTCGTTCGCCGCCACAGTGCGGTCGTTCTTTTCCGCCAGCATTTCCACCGCGAACGGCAGCAATCGCCCGCGCAATATTTCACAGGCGTCCTTTACCGCGGCACCGTTTAGATCCGTCCCGCAAGAGGCCGCGGTCGCGGAAGTGTTCGGCACTTTGTCGGTGCGCGTCGCCATCACGCGCACCCGGTCCGGTGAGAGACCGAACTCGCGCGCCGCAATGAGCGCGATGTTCGTGTAAACACCCTGCCCCATTTCCGTCCCGCCATGATTCACCTGCGCCGTGCCATCCTGGTAGAGGAGGACGAGCGCGCCAGCCTGGTTCAAATGTGTCGTTGTGAATGAGATCCCAAACTTCACCGGCGTGATCGCGATTCCACGTTTGCGATCGGTCCGCGTGGCGTTCCACACTTTCAGCTCGTCGCGCCTCTTCGCGAAGTCGCTCGATTCCATCAACTCCCGCCAAACGCGCTGGATTCGATTGTCCTCGATCTCCTGGCCATAATGCGTGGTGTTCGATTCGCCCGCTTCGCGATAGAGATTGCGCTGCCTAACGAGTTCCGGCGCCAAGCCGGTCGCACGAGCGACGCGATCGAGAATCTCCTCCATCACGAGCATCCCCTGCGGTCCGCCAAAACCGCGAAACGCCGTGTTCGAAGCCAGGTTTGTTTTCGCCACCGCGCCGCTGAACTCAACGTTTGGAATGTAATAGGCGCTATCGAGATGAAAGACCGCGCGATCGGTCACCGCGCGCGAAAGATCGAGCGACCATCCCCCATTGGAAAACAACCCCACCTTCGCCGCGAGGAGCATCCCGTCGTCGTCGAAGCCGACGCGAAAACGGCCGAGAAACGGATGACGCTTACCCGTGATCATCATGTCCTGATCGCGATTGTAACGGACGCGCACCTTGCGACCCGTCCTGCTCGCCGCCAACGCAGCCAACGCAGCCAGCCCGGCCGCCTGCGTTTCCTTACCGCCAAACCCGCCGCCCAGGCGCGGACATTCCACCACCACACTGTGCATGGGCAGCTTCATCACATGCGCCACAATGTGCTGCACCTCAGACGGGTGCTGCGTGGACGAGCTGATGAAAACCGTCCCGTCCTCGCCCACTTCCGCCCACGCGGCGTTTGTCTCCAGATAAAAATGATCCTGCCCGCCAAAGGAGAATTCGCCTTCTAACGTTTTTTGCGCAGAACCGAGTGCTGCCGTTGCGTCACCGCGCCGGATCCAGTTCGGCTCCGTGTGAAAACTCGACGTCTCGATCGCTTCTTCGATCGTGAAAATCGGCGGCAGCGCCTCGTATTCGACGATCACCTTTTCAGCCGCCAATCGACAAATCTCCGGCGTGTCGCCCACGACCAGGGCGACGATTTGCCCGTGATAAAATGCCTCCTCGTCGGCCAACAGAATCTCGTCGTGCCGGACCGCGCCGACATCATTCAATCCCGGCACATCCTCCGCCAGCAAGACAGCGTGAACGCCCGTCATCGCTCGCGCAGCGGAAACGTCGCGCGACAGAATCTTCGCGTGCGCGTGCGGCGAACAAACCGGCCAGACCTCCAGCATTCCATCCGTCTGCGCGCGATCATCCACGTAAACTGCCTCGCCGATCACGTGCTTGTGTGCGCTCTCATGCGGCACGGAAATCGTTCGCTCCGGCAACCAACGCGCGATTTCCCTCGCTGCGGCGGAGGCTTCATCGCCGGCGAAGAATTTTCGCAGCAAACTCACGATCACTCCCTGTCGATAAACCGCACTGCCGCGCACATCTGAAATCGGAGTGAATTCCCCGCGAAGGGTCGATTCCACCTCGTCGAACGTCGCTGGCCGCCAGACCTTTCCGACGAGTGCCTGCTCCGTCGCTCGTGCCCGCACCGGCATTGCAGCGACGCCACCATAAGCCAACCGCGCATGCTCGATCGTACCGTCGCGCGTCAACCGCACCGCGAAGGCGCCCGCTACCGTGCTGATATCCATCTCGCGCCGTTTCGAGACCTTGTAGAAACGCCGACGGCTGGTCGCTTTGTCGGCAATTTTTGGCAGAACAATCGACTTCAGAATCTCGCCTGCCTTAAGCGCGGTCTTGCGGTAGGAAACAAAAAAATCATCGAGCGGCAGGGTTCGTTCACCCGCCGCGGACGCAAGCACGACGCTCGCCTCAAGCGCGAACAAAACCGGCGCGGAATCACCAATCGGCGACGCCGTCACCAAGTTGCCGCCCATCGTCGCTCGATTCCGAATTTGGCGAGAGCCAAAAACCAGCAGCATCTCCCGCAGCTCCGGAAATTCTTCGCCAAGCGTGTCGTCTATTCGGGTGAAATTCGCGGCCGCACCGATCGTCCATTCCGCATCCGTGGATGTGATCGCATTCAATTCCGGAATAGCCTCAAGCGAGATGAGCACCGGAAATTTG
>JBDUAH010000054.1:0-11093 GCA_040004745.1 Chthoniobacterales bacterium
CCTTCAGGCGACCGTAGCCGAAAAAGCCGGGCTGGTTGCCACGCTTCTGCCAGACGGGCGCGTACGCGGCCGAGTTCGCGAAAGGCTTGATCGGTATCCAGAATTCACAGTTGCTGGGCGTGATGGTGTCGTTAGGCAGTACTCCCACAATGGTGTATTGCTCGCCGTCCAGCGTGACAATCTTCCCGAGGGCCTCCGTTGTTCCGCCAAACTTCCGCTGCCAGAGCGACGCGCGAATGACCGCCACCTTGTCCGCCCCAGTACGGTCTTCTTCTTTTGTAAAAGGCCGACCGACCACGGTGTGGACACCCAGCACGCGGAAGAAATCGCTCGAGACCAAGGCCCCGCGGACCTTCTCCGCCGGTCCGCTACCCGAGAGCGTGGCGTCGCCCCGCTGGACTATGGCGAGAGCGGCGAAACTGTGATTATCATGCGCCACGTCCTCGAAATTTGGCCACGAGAAAGGAATGGCCTGCGAACCTTTGAACTCCTGCTGGACCAACACCACGCGCTCCGGCTCCGGATATGGCAACGGTCGCAGAAGCACGGTATCGACGAGGGAAAAGATGGCGGTGCAGGCACCGATCCCCAAAGCGAGCGTGAGGACAGCCACGGCGGTAAAGCCGGACGATTTCCAGAGTTGGCGGAAGGCGAAGCGGAGATCGTTCATCAGATGGGGCGGTTTTTCGTGGAGCGCGGATCGGTGTTCATTCGGCGCGAAGGGTAATCATCGGATTGACGCGCGAAGCCCGGCGCGCGGGAATCCAGCAGGCCACGAGCGCGGCACCCGTCAGGACGAGGGAGACCGCCCCGTAGATGAGCGGATCGTTGACGCTCACGCCGAAAAGCAGACTGCGGATGATACGTGAGAGCGCGAACGCGCCGAGGAAACCCACGATCAATCCGAGACCGAGCAAGCGCATGCCCTGGCCGAGCAGCATGGCGCGGATCTGCCCGGGCCTGGCACCCAACGCGAGACGCACGCCGATTTCGCGCATCCGCCGCAGACCATTGAAAGCCATCACGCCATAGAGGCCAACGACCGCGAGTGTCAGCGCGAGCACCGCGAAACAGAGGAGCAGGAAACTCATCAGCCGCGGCGTGGCCCATGTTTCCTCCACGCGCTCCTGCATGGTTTTGAATTCGAAAGCCGGCTGCGCGGGATCGAGCGCGGCCACGATGTCGCGCACTGGCTTCTCGAGCGACTTCGGCGAAAGCGTCGTTCGCAACAGCACCACCAGGCCGGTCTGCGGTTGCTGCGTCATCGGCAGATACGCCTGCGGCAATACCGTCGTCTCCTCGAAACCGTAGACCTTCAGATGCGGAACGACGCCGACGATGAGGCGGTATTCCTTCGCCCCTTTCTCGCCCGTGGACATGCGGATGCGTTTCCCCACCGCGTCCTCTCCCGGAAAATAACGGTCCGCCAGGAGCTGATCGATGATCATCACTGGCGGCACGTCCTTCGTATCCCGCACTTCGAAGGGCCGGCCGCGCAGGAGCGGCGTGCGCATGGTTTGGAAATAATCCGCGGTCACGACTGACATTTCTGCAGACGGCATTTTCCCCGGGTCCGGTTCGGTTGCGCCTTCGGGAAGAAACGAAGTCTGCCACCCGGTCATGAGCGGCGGATTGGACGCGAGCGCGGCCTGTTGCACCCCGGGCAACGTCGATAGTCTCTCCAATAGGGCATTGGAAAAATTGCGCAGCTTGACCGGGTCTTCGTAGGTCGGCTCGGGCAGGTCGACGCGCGCCGAAAGCAAAAGCTGCGGATCAAAACCGAGCCCGAGCGACCTCGCGTTGGCGAAACTCTTCAACACCAATGCCGCCGTGCTGAGGAGGATGAGCGTGAGCGCAACTTCCGCGATCACGAGTAAATCGCGCGAGCGACGCGCGCCCGGCGCATCCGAGCTGCCGTGGCCGCCGGCTTTGAGAGCGAGCTGAATGTCCGCCCGCGAAGTGTTCCAGGCTGGCCAGAGACCAAAGAGAATGCTGGTGAGAAAAGAGAGCGCGAGGCTGAAGACGAGCACCCAGCCGTTGAGCGACAAGTCTTGAAAGCGCGGCACGCCCGGCGGCGAAAGCGCCACCAAAATGTCTCGCCCCCACGCGGCCAGGCCCAGGCCTAACAAACCGCCGACTAGGGCAAGGACGACGCTCTCGACCAGAAGCTGGCGAATGATTTGCCAACGCGAAGCGCCCACCGCCGCCCGCACCGCGAATTCCCGACCCCGCGCCGCGCCGCGTGCCGCCAGAAGGTTGGCGAGGTTTGCGCAAGCTATGAGGAGCACGAGCACGACGGCACCGAGCAGGAGGCCGAGACTCCCGCGATAACCGCCCACCTGGTTTTCGAGCAGCGGCGTGACCGTCACGCTCACGCCAGCATTGGACGCGGGATACTGCTGCGAAAGACGGGCCGCGATCTGCTTCAAATCTGCCAGCGCCATCTCCCGCGAGACGCCCGGTTTCAAGCGGGCCCAGCCATACAAGCCCGGGTGATTGTCGCGCGTCTGCCAGGCGATGTCGTCGGTCCGGCGCAGGAGCGGAAACCAGACCTCCGCTGCCCGCGGCGAAAACATCTCCGGCGGCATGACCCCGATGATGGTGTAAGGCTGGTTGCCGAAGTTCACGGCGCGCCCGAGCACGTCCGGAGCGCGATTGAAAAGACGTTGCCAGAGCCGATCGCTGATGACGGCGAGCAGCGGTCCGCCGACGCGGTCTTCGGTGTCGGTGAAGGTGCGCCCGAGTTGCGGATGGAGTCCGATAACCTTGAAGAAATTAGCGGTCACGATGGCGCCGCTGATTTGCTCTGGCGCGCGGCCTTCCAGTCCACTCAAATTAAAAGATTCGCGGCGCGAGATGGCGAGTTCTTCGAAGGACGTGTTGTCGCGTTTCCAATCGACGTAGTCTGGAAAGGAGACAGATATTTGCGGCTGATTTGAGTCCGTCTCGGTCACAATCATGAGCCGGTTCGCCTCCGGATAAGGCAAGGGCTGGAGCAGGACCGCGTAGATGACGCTGAAGATCGCGGTGTTGGCGCCGATCCCGAGCGCCAGCGTGAGTACAGCCACGACGGTGAAGCCGGGCGACTTGCGCAGTTGGCGGAGGGCGTAGCGGAGATCGTTCACTTGTTAGGGGAGTGGCTGAGATTCATCCTTCGCGCAGAGCGGTGAGTGGATTGACGCCGGCGGCGCGGCGGGCTGGGAACCAACAGGCTAGAAGCGCGATGCCGCAGAGAAGGAAAGCCACGGCGCAAAGCGTGAGCGCGTCGAAAGGCTCGATGCCGAAGAGGAGCGAGCGCAGGACGCGAGTGAGCGCGAACGCTCCGGAGAGGCCGATGGCCACGCCGAACGCAGTCAGTTTCATCCCACCGCCGACGATCAAGCGGAGGACGTCGACGCGTTGCGCACCGAGCGCCATGCGGATGCCAATTTCGTGGCGACGCTGCGCGACGCTATAGGCCATGACGCCGTAAATGCCGATGGCGGTGAGGAGGAGGGCGATCCCGGCGAAGATGCCTAACAAGAGAGCGTTGAAGCGCGGCCGAGCCAGCGCGCGGGTGATGTAGTCCTGGAAAACCTTCACGCGGGTGAGCGGGACGCCGGGGTCGATCCGTGCCATTTCCGCGCGCACGCTGGCGGTTAGTGCCGTGGGATTGGCGGTCGAAGTGCGCAGGACGAGAGCGAAGAGGTTGCTCGGCATTTGCGTGGCGGGCAGATACATTTCCGGGGTCAGCTCTTCGCGGAGCGAGAGATGTTTCACGTTACCGACCACCCCGATGATTTCCCGCTGCGGGGTCGCGTCGTCCATGCTCATGCCGGGAGCGATGCGTTTCCCGATCGCGTTTTCGCCCGGAAAAGATTTGTCGGCGAAACGTTGGTTGATGATCATGACCAGCTTGGATTTTGGCAGGTCACGGGAATCGAAGAGACGACCGCTTAGGAGCGGGACGCCGGCCGTGTCGAAGTAGTCTTTACCCGCGATCCGCACGGGGCTGACGGCCTGCTGACCTTCGGGTAGCGAACGCTCTTCGACATCAAAGGAGGTGGTCATATTACTCTCGCTCAACGGAAGCGGCAGAATGGTACTGGCCGATTGCACGCCAGGGAGGGTGCGCAATTGTGAGAGGAGTTGATCCTGAAAATTCCAGACATTCTCCGGGCGCGGATAGGCTGCTTGCGGGAGCGAAATGAAGGCGGTGAAAAGGTGGTCTGATCGCAGACCGGGATCGACCCGACTGAGGCGGGAAAAGCTCTGCAGGAGCAAACCGGCGCCGGTGAGAAGGATTAGGGCCAACGCCACTTCGCCAATCACCAGCGCGCCACGAAGGCGATTGTGCGAGCCGGCATTGATCGCACCGCGGCCGCTTTGGTTTAGAGCCTTTTGCAAGTCGAGCCGCGAAGCCTGGAACGCTGGCACCAGTCCGAAGAGGATGCCCGTGGTGAGCGAGACGATGAAGGTGAATGCGAGCACCATCCCATCGAGTCGGATGGAGGAAATGCGCGGGATACTTTCCGGGATGAGGGTTACGAGAACATCGGTGCCCCAAGCCGCGAAGAGAAGCCCAAGCAAGCCGCCAAGCGCGGATAAGAGCACGCTTTCAGTGAGCAGTTGGCGGATGATGCGGCCGCGGCTCGCTCCCAGCGCAGAGCGCAAGGCGATCTCTTTCGCGCGGACGGTGGCGCGGGCCAGTAGCAAGTTGGCGACATTCGCAATCGCTATCAACAGCACGCAGCCGACAGCGCCGAAGAGCACGTAAAGCGCGCTAGAAACGTCGCCCACCATCTTCTCGCGCAGCGGCAACAACGAGACGCTGAAGTTCGTATTCGAATCCGGATAAGTCTGCGCGAGCGCGGCGGCAATGGTGCGGAGTTCGGCCTGCGCCTGAAGGACCCTCGCACCGGGTTTGAGCCGGCCGACGGATTGCATCATGTGGTTGCCGCGGACTTCAGTCGCGGGCTTGTCGTTCCCGGAGGCGGTCGCGAAGGAGGACGTGGTCGTGTAAACGTCGGGCGGATTGGTTTGGATCGGAAACTGGAAGCCTTTCGGCATCACGCCCACGACCATGTGCGGTTCGCCATCCAGGATGAGGACGCTGCCCACGGCGTTGGGCGCGCCATTAAACTGCCGCTGCCAGAAATCGTAGCTCAGCACGACGACAAGGCCGATCGGCCCCCCACCCGCCGCCTCTTCATCTCCGCGAAAGCCGCGGCCGAGCTGCGGAGGCACGCCGAGCACATCGAAGAACTCCGCCGTGACGCGCTCGGCGCGCAGACTTTGCGCTTCGCTGCCGCCGCCGAGAGCGATGCTATCGGCGCGAAACGCGGCGAGGTTCGCGAAGCTTTGGGTCTGAGCGCGGAAATCGTTGAAGTCCGGAATGCTGATCGAGTCCAAGCTCCCCGGATTTGGTTCGCGCGAATCGGTCGAACCGAGCGCGACTAATTGTTCGGACTGTGGAAACGGGAGCGGCTTGAGCAGGACCGCGTTGATGACGCTGAAGATCGCCGTGTTCGCTCCGATGCCGATCGCCAGCGCGAGAATCGCGACGACGGTGAAGCTGGGAGACTTCAGCAGTTGGCGCAGAGCGAAACGGAGTTCGGTCATCGTGGCGATTGCTCGACGACGGTGGGTCCGAGCGCGCGAATGTTGATGCTGCCGATGCTGGTGTGCAGGATGAGAGACTTCCCGCCGCCATTGAGGGTGCCTTCCAGGCGACTGTCGGAGGAATGGTTCGTGAGCATAGGGATTTCCGTGCGGACGTTGCCCATACCCGCTTTCGCTTCCACGCTGACGGCTGCTTTTTCGGGGAGAGAAACATTGATGCTGCCTGCGGAGGTGACCAAGGTCACATCCCCCGGCACTGGGTTGGGCAACGTGGCGATGATGGAACCGGCGGCAGTCTTGCCCGTGACCGCGCCGTTTATGTTTTCCAGCGTCAACTTGCCACCGCTGGTTTTCACTTCTGTGTCACCACTGAAGTCACGCACGACGATGGAGCCGCCCGAAGTGCGGGCTTCCAAACTGCCGCTGCCTTTCTGGCAATCGATGGAGCCGCCGCTGGTGGAAACGTCCTGGGAGCCGACGCACCCTTCGAGAGCGATGCTCCCTCCGCTGGTGTGCGCTTCCAGCGGTCCAGTGAGCTTCGTGAACCTTAGCTTACCGCCGCTGGTGTCGGCTTCGATTGTGCCGCTAATGCCATTGGCGGAAATGCTGCCGCCGCGGGTGCCGAGATCAGCATTGTAGTTCTTCGGCACGCTGATGGTGTAATCGGCATCCATCTCCACGTGGCCATTCCAGCTCCAGCGTTCACGATCCTTCGAGCGGCGCGATTGAACGGTGATGGTCGCCCCTTCCTGGGTGATGACGACGGGAGCCGCGGCGAGGAATTCTTTCTCCCGCGCTTCGTCCCGATAATCGATTTTCCGGTGCACCCGGACGGTGACTTCGGTATCACTTCCGATCGTCACGTCGATGCTTCCGAAATCGACATCGACCACAAGTTTTCCGCCGGGCGTCACGGCGAACTGTTGGTTGACGTTATCTTCGGTGAGCGCCCAAGAAGTGGAAGCGGTGAGAAGGAACAAGGCGGCGATTCGTAGGTGCATGGTTGTCCTCGGAATCCCGCATTCATTGCCTGGAAGCGGAGATCCGAGCGAAACCTTTGCAGGCCCCGTGCCAAGCCCTTTCCTAAGAGCTTAACAATTACCGTCCAGCAACTTACGAAGGAGTGACAGATCCAACAATATGCCTTGATGTCCCAGCCTCGGGATTCTGCTGTCCCGCTTTTGCGACGTGGTGCGGCTGACGTTTTAACGCAGCGCCAAGCGACGAAACATCCACGCGCCAATCCCCAGAAAAACCACGTTTGGCAGCCAGACCAGAAGTTCCGGATGGACACTCGGATTGGAGCGCAAGGTGTCGGCGATGATGATGAAAACGAAATAGGAAAACGCCACCACCAAGCTAATGAGAAATCCCATCGAAGTCTCGCGGCGATGCGTGGTCACGCCGAGTGGTACTGCGACGAGCGCGAACGCCAGGCAGGAAAAAGGAAAGGAGAGCCGCTTATTCAGCTCCGTCCGACTCGCGCTCTTTTCCCCCCGATTTCCGCTTTTGAGTTGTTCCATTAATTGCTCGAGCGACATCGCGGAACGGCTCGGTCGGCGTTTCTCGCGCTCGTATAGTTCCTCGAGGCTGATCGGCAGCGTGCCTTCGGCCATGTTGATGCCATCCTTAATGCGCCGCAGATCGTAAGGCGCCCTTTCGTCGCGCTGCTGGTAACGCGCGCCGTAGAGGTGCATGAGGATGCGCTTGTTAGGCAAATCGGCTTCCAGCGTTCCGCTCCGCGCGTGCGTGACGCGCATCGGGATCATGTTCTCACTCAGCTCGAAGACGATGATGTTCTCCAGCTTGTTTCCCTCCTTGTGGCCGACGTAAATTTTGCGCCCGGGAAATTGGTCGATCACCTGATCGCTCCCGAAGAGCGCCATCGGATCACGCGATGCCATATCGAGGATCATCGTGCGGAGTGCTTGCTGAGTTGCAGGGGCCACACTGACGTTCAACCAAAGCGAGACACCCGTGCAGAGGATCGCGATGACCGCGAGCGGGGCACAAATTCGCGTCATGCTCACGCCATTACAGCGCAGCGCGATCAACTCGTTATCCGCCGAGAGCCGCCCGAAAACGAGCAGCACCGCCGTCAGCAATCCCCACGGAATCGTGAAGATGAGTGAAAACGGCAGGATGTAGGCGATGAAGGCAAAGAGATATTCCGCGGGCAGATCCTGATTCACGAGCAGCGGCAGGAGCTTGCGAAAGATGTTCCCGACCACGAGGACCAAACTCAGCACCGCGATCGCGAAGCCCAGACTTACGAGGAGTTGTCGGCTAAGGAAGCGGTCGATCAGTTTCACGGCGGGTCACTTCTTCCTCCGATCGCCGGACCGGACAAATGGAATTCGTTTCGCCCGACGGAGGTCGAGCTAACTCAGGCAGCCATTTCGAAGCAGCGCGGGCATCCGCCTGTCTCGCGCTTCCGGTTTGAACGTCTCGCGAAGCTACTTCTTCGCCGGCGGCGCGACTGGCGTGGCGGGCGAACCAGTCGCTCCCTTTTTCGCCTGGGCCTCTACCGCGGCTTGCAATTCCGGCATGTGCTCCTGCATGCGACGCGCTCCCAACTGGGCACCTTTCGCCATCAGCGAAGGCAACTTTCCTACCATCTTTTTACCTGCCGGAGTCTGGTAGAACTTATTGATGTCGTTCAATTCCGTTTCCGAAAATTCGTCCATGTAAAGTTGGATCAGGTCCGGCTTCAGGCTTTCCCAGCTCATATACTTGGCGAAAAACTGGCGCATGATTCCCTCGAACGGGGCCATGGCTGGGCTCTGCTGAACCTGGATCGTCACCATTTGATCGATCGACTGCTTCAAGAGGTTCGGAGTGTCGAGAATGGTCAACATTTCCTCAGCCGCTTTGTAATGGCTGCCGCCGACGGCCTTATCATCCGCAGCACGGGCCAGCGGAATGAAATTTAACAGCACCAAAGCCAGGAGGATACGTTTCATGGGCGAAGAATATGCGGAGATCTGAAAGGAAAAGAAGCGGAAAAGTGTGAGATAAGAAAACACGTTATGAACCGAAGGCGTCAGCCGCGACGAGGGCTTTGCTACGACTGCTGGAGCACTGCTTTTCTTCCAGGCGATTTTCGTTACACTGCTGCCCAATGTCAGATGAACTTTACGATGTAGCGGTCATTGGCGGCGGCCCGGCTGGCAGCACCGCGGCCACGCTGCTCGCGCGGGCAGGACGGCGCGTCATCGTTTTGGAGCGGGAAAAATTTCCGCGTTTCCACATTGGCGAATCGCTTCTGCCGTTCAGCATGAAAGCATTTCAGCGGCTCGGCCTGCAGGAGAAATTTCAACGGGCCGGGTTCATGGAAAAATTTGGAGGCGAGATGGTGGGCGCCTGCAGCGCGGAGGGCGTGAAGTTTTACTTCAAGGACGGTTTCGCTTCGAAAACGGACCGCTCATATCAAGTGACGCGGTCTGAATTCGATAAGCTGCTGCTGGAGAACGCGGCGGAAAGCGGGGCGGAAGTGCATCAGGAAACAGCGGTCGATCGCGTAGAATTCGCGGACGACAAGGTGCAACTCCGCATTCAGGAGAAGGGGTCATCAGCGCGGACATTGGAAGCGCGTTATGTGATTGATGCCAGCGGGCGAAACTCGGTTGTCGGTTCGCATTTCAAGCTCAAGAAAAACTACGCCCACCTGCAGAAGGTTTCGATTTTCGCGCACTACGATGGCGTGACGCGCGAACCGGGAATCGATGGCACGCTCACGCGGCTGATCCGCGCGCTCGATCGCTGGTTTTGGATGATTCCGTTGAGCGAAGAGCGAATGAGCATCGGCGTGGTGCTGGACGCCGCCGTCTTCAAAGCAGCCAAGCTGACTCCCGAAGATTTTCTCGAATCTTCACTCGCGGAACAGCCGGTGATCGCCAATCGCATGTTCGCCGCGACACGCGCGACGCCGGTAACGGTCGCCGCCGATTTTTCTTATCGAAACGAAAAGCTGGCCGGCGACCGCTGGTTACTCGCGGGCGACGCCGCCGGTTTCATCGATCCCGTTTTCAGCAGCGGTGTCTTCCTTGCCATCATGGCGGGCGAACAGGCGGCCGACGCCTTGCACGTTGTCCTGGATCAACCGGGAAAAAAGCGCCGCCTTTTCGCGCGCTACGAGCGGACAGTGCAACGCGCGATGAAGGTCTACCTGCGTTTCGTGGACGCTTGGTACACCAAGGAGTTCATCGAGGTCTTCCTCCATCCGCAGGATTTTCTGCAATTACCGCCGGCCGTGAACGCGATCCTCGCCGGCAACGTCGGCACCAGCTTCCCCATCCGTTGGCGGATGTGGGTCTTCTATTCCATCGTCTGGCTGCAAAAATATTTTCCGGTCTGTCCGCGGCGCACTTTGCTCCCGCAACAGCCCGCATCAATTCCCTCCCCGGAACCGATGGAGGCTCTCTCATGAAACCCTGGCTTTGCCTTTTTCTTCTCGCGCTGGCCAGTTGCCAGACCACATCCGATCACCATTTCGCGAACCCCTCGCCTACTTGGACGACGAAGAGCGGCCAGCTCTCGTATCAGAGCCCGAAAATCTCTCTCATCGGCGAAGTTCTAGTTCGCTACTCAAAAGATGGCGCGATGGAACTCACGTTCAGCAAAGGACCTGGCGTGAACTTATTCGCTATGCGCCAGGATGCAGAATTCGCCAGTGCAACCGGCCCGCTGGCGCGCGGAAGCTGGGCTGGCCCCGTGGCGAAAGCACCGGAACGCCTGCGCGGCTGGTTTGGTTTGCGCGAGCAGATTCTCGCGGGCCGCAAGTCCATCCAGACCAAGGGCGGCGGCGCGAGTTTCAATCTCCGCTTTTGACCCGCGCTGCTTGCGGCGCGAACGTCGCGGCTTCGCCTCGTCTTTCCCATGCCGCTGCATTCCGCGATAAGTCACCTCGTTACCAAGCGACGCGGCTTGGTTTGGCTCATGGTCGTAATCCTGGCCGGCCTCTCGTTAGGCGTGCTGGTCACGCGGATGAAGCTCGACACCGAGGTGCTGAATCTTTTGCCGCGCGGCTTCGAATCCGTCGAAGGCCTGAAAGTCTATAACCGCGACTTTGCCCAAGTGCGCGAGCTCACTTTCGTGCTCGTCAGCAAACCGGAGGATGCCGACCGATTGGAGGAATTCGCGCCGCAATTCGCGGAAGCACTGCGCGCGCAACCTTGGTGCGCCCGCGTCCTCGCCGGCTCACCGCTGGAGACGCCGGATGGCGTGCACGACCTGCAAACGATTGCCGTTCCGCTCCTGCTGAATCTCGACGAAACCGCCTTCAGCGAGACACTGGCCTCACTGCAACCGGCGAAAATTCAAGAACGCCTGCATCGCCTGCACGAGGAAATCGAAGCCGGCTCGCCTCGCCCCCAATTCGAACTCACGCTCGATCCTTTGGGAGTGATCGCGCCCGCACTAAAGCCCTTCGCGAGCAACGCCTCGATGGAAGACGATCAGCCGCTCACTTCGCCCGATCGCACGATGCGCGT